>DATDFW010000305.1:0-8702 GCA_036522375.1 Nitrospiraceae bacterium | reverse complement strand
AGGAGGAGACCTGCGCTCCCAAGACATGCTCGTCGATCCGCAACACAGATTCATGGGAGAGAATCAGCGCGCGCTCGATCACATTTTCTAGTTCTCGGATATTGCCGGGCCAGGGGTAGCGCATCAACCGTTCGAGTGATTCCTGATCAATTTCCTTGCATGAACGGTTGAATTTCACGGAGTAATGTCCGAGGAAATGTCGGGCCAATAACGAGATATCCTCCAGGCGATCCCGTAGTGGGGGCAAGCCCAGAGGAAACACGTTAAGCCGATAAAAAAGATCAGCGCGAAAAGTGCCGTGTTTGACGGCGGCGGTTAAGTCGCTATTGGTAGCGGCAATCACCCGAACATCCACCAGTACCGGCTGTTTCCCTCCCAACCGGTCCACCATGCCGTCTTGTAAGACGCGGAGCAGCTTGGCCTGGGTCTCCAGCGGCATCTCTCCAATTTCATCCAAGAAGAGGGTGCCGCCATCGGCCAGCTCAAAGCGGCCTTCGCGCGCACGGTCAGCCCCGGTGAATGCGCCTCGTTCATGGCCAAATAATTCGCTTTCGACCAGCCCAGCCGGAAAGGCGGCGCAATTGACCCGAACCAAGGGTTTCCGATGCCGTGGACTCCAATCATGAATCGCTTGTGCAATCAGTTCTTTGCCCGTGCCCGTTTCACCCATAATGAGCACGGTCATAGGAGAAGGCGCCACCTCGCGCGCAAGCGCTAGCACATTCTGAAAGGCCGGGCTCTTCCCCACCAACGAGCCGCTGTTCTTCGTGAGCTTCAGTTCTTCGATCAGATAGACATTCTCTTTGGCCAGTTGGTTTCGCAATCGATCGATCTGTTCGTATGCTTGAACATGATCGATCGCATAGGCAATCTGCATGGCCACTTGCGTGAGAAACTCCAGATCCCCCGGGTCGGGAACTCCCGACTCGATACTGCCGATATTCAGAATGCCGAGACACTTGTCTCCTACGATGAGCGGAAGATTGATGATGCGTCCGAGGCCTTCTTGAACATACAATTTGTCTTCAGGAAACACTTGAACCCGCTTCAGATCCGGACGAATGTGGAGCATTTTATGATCGTACGCCCACCCCATCCCGCTTCCGATTCTCGGGATCACTGCATCGCGTTGAAGCACAACATTCGCTACCGTCGTGGCAATAACGTAAAACTTGAATCCGTCGGCCTCAGGATCATACAAGGTGACCGTCGCCCGTGCCCAAGGAACCACCTTAGTTATTTCAGCGGTAATCGCTTCCCAGAGGCTGTGCATCTCTCGCTGCGAATTGAGTACCACGGCGACAGCCAAGAGGGCTCGATAGTTAATCTCAATCCGGTCCATAGGCATGTTCGCGTCCATTCGCATCGTAAATTGAATCACAGACCCTACGTGCATGTCTATCATGTCCTCGCGGAAATCTCATGGGAGATCGTCAGGCTTCATCCCCTTCTCGACAGAAGTGTACGTGATCTTCCAGCATCACTGGGCTTTGATCTCGAAGAATTCAAGGTTCCTCAAGACGCGCTGAAACGATTTATCGCCTCGTGCAACAGCATGACGAATAACGTGACGTATCTCGAAGGTCTCGTGTGAGCGTGCCATTCTGATGCAGAAGCTGGAGTCGGTATTGGTGTACCTTTACGGGAAGACCGAGAAGACAACAAGATTGGTTTTCATCCATTTATATAAAATATGTGGTCATGAAAACAGCAGAGGTTGCTCAGCGTCTTCATTCAACCTAAAGCAAGCTGGCCCAGGATATTCTGATTGCTTCTCCTCCGCTTCTTGATCAAAGCAAACGGCCCGACAGAGCTTTCACTGGCTACACATCATTGGGCAAGAAGAATCGCGGACCGGTAAACCGCGGTTACGGAAATTCCCGAAGGATTTCGCGAAGTCGCATGCGGATGAGTTACACGGACGTGCCAAGAACAAGGGCTTTCCCCCGCACACCCCTCTCACACCCCTCTAACGGTAGGTTGACAGCCCGAAATCCAATCCTTGAGAATGCCCTTTATGAGGGGGAAGATCATCATCGAACGGCTGGAGTTTCAGGGGCGCTGCGGCGTCACTCCGGAGGAACGTCGGCGGCCTCAGCCGTTGGCGGTGGACCTGGAACTGGAATGCCAGACTGAACCGGCTGCGACATCGGATGATATCCGCCACGCGGTTGACTATGCGCAGGTGGCAGATCGGGTGATTGAAATTGGGGCGACACAGCCTACGGCGCTGCTGGAAACATTCGCGGAGCGTCTCATCACGATGCTCTTTGCGGAATTTCCCGTCGAATGGGCCAAGATTTGGGTGCGAAAACTTGCGCCTCCGCTGGAACACGTGACCGGCTCGGTGGGCGTGCAACTCGAACGATCACGCCTGACTCACCAGATTCAGGATGCAGGACCAACTCCGGCCAGGTTCCTCACTCAGCAACTCCATCGATTGCCGAAAGGCAAGGCGCTCGATGTGGCGGCAGGGGCTGGACGCAATGCACTCTACCTCGCTTCGCACGGATTTCACGTCGATGCGATGGACCGCGATGAGCAGGTCATGACCCGACTTGCCGCCACGGCGATGCAACGAAACCTTCCCAATCTCACTGTCCGGACGGTAGACCTCGAACGAACAACCGATGTGCGGCCGGAGTTTCCGAAACAGGAATATGACGTCATAATCGTATTCTTCTATCTCCACCGCGCACTGTTTCCCGCGCTCATCGAATCGCTGAAGCCGAACGGGGTCTTGATCTATGAGACCTTCACCATCGACAACTACGTGCACCATCGCCATCCGCGCCGATGGGAATTTTGCCTTGCGCACAACGAATTGCTTCGGCTCACGTCCAATCTTCGCGTGTTATCGTACGACGAAGGCGAGCATGACGGCGGCCATGGACCGGAACCTGCCTTCACTGCGCAACTCGTTGCCCAACAAACGGGCCCCAGCAGCCTGCCGCGCGAATCGACATGAGTCGCCTGGACCTCCATCTCCATACGACCCACTCCGATGGAAGTCTCTCGCCGACTGATGTCCTCCGGCTCGCCCACAAAGCAAGAGTCACCGCGCTGGCCATCACAGACCACGACATTGTGTCAGGTATTCCCGAAGCCATCACAGCCGGTGCTGAGCTGGGAATTGAAATCATTCCCGGCGTGGAAATCAGCTCATCCCTGGGTCATAGCGAGCTCCATATCCTCGGGTATTGCCTGCGTTGGCAGGACCCTGAGCTGAATAGACGATTGTCTGTCTTGCGCGAGAGTCGGCATAACCGCAACCCGCAGATCATCGAACGGCTGCGTTCATTAGGGTTGGACGTAACCTATGAAGAAGTGCGGGCCCTGGCCGGTACGGAGTCGGTCGGTCGGCCGCACATTGCGCGGCTCTTGATGGACAAGAAGTATGTCACGTCTGCCAAAGACGCCTTTGACCGATATCTGGCAGAGGGACGCCCGGCATATGTGGCACGTGAACTGCCATCGCCAGCGGATGCCATTGCCTGGATCAGGGCTGCCGGCGGCGTGGCGGTGTTGGCTCACCCCACCTGGACAAAAGTGTCTGGAGAAGGGCTGAATATGCTCGTGACGACTTTAAAAAGCGCGGGCCTTGGCGGTGTCGAAGTCCATTACAGCACCCATACAAAGCGACAGACAGCGGAGTATCTCGACATGGCCAAACGGCTGAACTTGTTAGTAACCGGTGGAAGTGATTTCCATGGAATCACTAAACCGGACATCGAAGTGGGTGTAGGTCGAGGTGATTTGAAAGTTCCTGAGCGGCTTCTGGAGCCCCTCAAAGTAGCTGCAATCTCGACCTGAGGTAGGGCCCGGCAGGTCGACCCCCCGCACTGATACAGGCGCTCGCACTCCTGCTCATTATCCCCCAATTCGTTGACTCTCATATTCCATCCGCTACACTCTGAGACGTTCACGAACATCTTCAAAAACTTCTATGCCGAAATCCTGGTCCTGGATCGCTCCCTATACCTTTGCCATCTTGGCTGTGCTCTTGGCAGGCCCCTTGCTGAGTAGCCTGGTAATGGTTCAATCCGTCACGATTCCGTATCTACAGCTGACTGGACCTCATGCTATTCGATTGGGGTCAAGTCTCATTGCGCTCGTCATCCTCTGGGTCTTCGCCTGCGCTGCCTCTCAGTACATCCCAGGCCACGGCCACGGATCGCGCTTTCTCCGTCATCTCGTCATTCCGTGTGCGACATTCATCGTCATCCTCTTCGCCAACAAAGCGTTCAGGAGCACGGGCCTTCCGCTGATAGAACAGATCGGTGCTTCTCGATTTGCCTTGGGCTATGCCGTCTGTCTCGTCGGTTCCGGTCTCTGGCTCACGGCTGTTTGGATCTTGAACCGAAGCTCGTTACGCGCGGCCTTTGGTCCTCCGAGCCAGACACGGTGCCAAACGACACATGTGTCCTCAGAGGATATGGAGACGGGACAAGAAGAAGTGGCAGAGACGCCGTCAAAACCAAAAAATACAGCCGCGTCGATCACGAGTTCCATCCCAGGCATGCTGGGGCGCTACAGAGTGTTAAAAGAGCTCGGGCGTGGCGCGATGGGACTTGTCTATCTGGGAAAGGATCCAACAATCCAACGATTCGTGGCCATCAAGACCATGAGACTCGACCATATCGATAGCGACGAAAAGCTGCAAGACATCAAGTCACGCTTTTTCCGCGAGGCAGAATCCACCGGACGTCTTTCTCACCCCAACATCGTGACCATCTATGATGCAGGAGAAGAACAGGGTTTGGGATACATCGCCATGGAAGTCATTGAGGGAACCCCCCTGAAGCAATGGGCCCGGAAACCCAACTTACTGCCGGTCGACGAGATCCTCCTGATCGTGGCCACCGTCGCAGACGCCCTGGATTATGCCCATCAACAGGGGGTCGTCCATCGCGACATCAAGCCGGTGAACATCATGCTCACGAAGGATCGTCTTGTGAAAGTCATGGATTTTGGTATTGCAAAAATGGCTTCAAGCAGCAAGACACAAACGGATATCGTGCTAGGCACGCCGACGTACATGTCACCGGAACAAATCTCAGGCAAGAAAGTGGACGGTCGTTCGGACATTTTTTCACTCGGCATCGTCCTGTTCGAACTCCTCACGGGTCAACTGCCGTTCACCGCCGACAACCTGTCGGCCGTACTGTTCAGCATTGCCCATCATCCTCATCCCTCCGTTCAGACCTTGAGGCCAGATCTGCCCCTGATGGTGCAGGAGGTCGTGGATCGCGCATTACAAAAAGAGTTGCCTCACCGCTATCGGCGCGCCGAAGAATTTGCGGTCGAACTCCGTGCCTGTGTGCGGAGTCTTGCGGCCTGAAGGAGGTGTCATCTGGCCCTCGAGCGAGTGCATAGCGCCAAATCCGATATCGGCCTCAAACGGCCGCACAACGAGGATCGCTTTGTAGCCGACCCTCCCCTGGGACTTTATGTCGTTTGTGACGGCATGGGCGGAGGGAACGCCGGTGAGGTTGCCAGCACCCTCGCAGTCGAGGCGATTCATGCGCATCTGACTGAGGCAGTCAGGAACGCGGACCTGCCGTTGATCGGCGCCTGCGATGCCACAGTGTCTGCACCGGCCAATCGCCTCGCGAGCGCAATTCGAGCCGCAAACGAGGCCGTTCATCGCGAGTCTTGGCAGCCTGATCATGTCGGGATGGGTACCACCGTGGTTGCCGTACTGCTCCATCAGGATATCATCGCCATCGCTCATGTCGGAGACAGCCGGCTCTATCTGATTCGAAACGGGACAATCCAACTCCTCACTACAGACCATTCCTGGGTCGCGGAACAGATACTCAAGGGATCCATTACGGAAGAAGAGGCCGAACGCTCTCCTCATAGGAACATTGTGACGAGAGCCCTCGGCGTCGAAAACAGCGTTGACGTGGAACTGACGGAGGTTCCGGTCAAGAGTGGAGACAAACTGTTACTGTGCTCAGACGGACTCACTCGCGCGGTCCACCAGAACGACATTCTTCACATCCTCAGTGGATCGGAAGATCTCCCCACCATGTCCGATCGCCTCATCGGCATGGCGAATGAAGCCGGGGGCGACGACAATACGACTGTGGTCATCGTGGCCCTGCGGGATGAACTCCAGACCGGACTGTGGGAACGACTCAAAAACCGATTCGCCGCATAACGACATCGTAAGGAGAAACACCATGTTGGAGACTCAGCCACAACCAGCCAAACTGCTTGTGAAACTTCACGGGAAAGGCTCGCAGCATATCGAACTGACTCTTGAAACCTTGACGATCGGACGGAAGCCCGACAACACCATTGTAATCGAAGATCCCGCCATCTCAGGACATCATGCTCGAATCGTGAAAGTGCAGGCAGTATTCTTTCTCGAAGACTTGAAGAGCACGAACGGCACCACTATTAATGGCAAACCGATCACGCGCCATCAACTTCGTGACGCAGACGTCATCACCATCGGCCAGCATCGACTCGTCTTCCAAGAGGATACGGCGACTAGTTCGGCGGCGCCTATTCCATTTGTCGATCTGGATCGAACCACGGTGCTCCGAGGAACGAACCGTATACCCGACGGACCGGTTCTCATGGCCAAGGTCTTGGTCGTGAGTGGGAAAACCGATCGGGTGGAATACACACTCACCAAGCAGGTGAATATCATTGGATCACAAGACGGAGCGGTCATTCGGTTAACTGCTTGGTTTGCTCCAAAATCTGTGGCGATAATCGCTCGACGAGGCCAGAGCTATTCCATCAGTCCATCTCGTAACGCGAAGTATCTGCTCGTAAACGGGACAGACGTTGTGGGACAACAGGACCTGAAGGACGGGGACCAGATTCAAGTTGCGGGCGTGAAACTAAGGTTCTCTGTATTTTCAGAAGCGAAGTAATTTGCGGAACAATCAAGCCGACAGGCTAGAGCTTCGATGACCCTGCACATCTGGAACAGGAAAAGAACCCCGTTGCAAGATTGCCTCCGAGACGGGCGGCAGGAGGTGATCTAGTTCATCTGAGTCGTGGAGTCCGTCATGTCGGTCTTAACAATAGTTTTCTTATGCCGACGAGCTCGTTCAGCAGCCTGTCGCAATGCCTTTGGCTCAAGGACCAACTCGGTTATTTAAAGAAGACTGTGCCCTTCGGAAGGGTCTGGTAGCACTGGTCGGAAACCTCCTGAGCATGGGATTGCAAACATTGAAGGATCTCCCCGCTCCCAGGTTTGAGCGTTTTGCAGAATAATTTTATATCCGCACGACACGCTGCGATCAACCGACCTCGATCTTCTTTCCACTTCACAAACCTCTCGTACACTTGGGTTTGGCATGGTGGCGGAAGTTGTTTGGCCCGCTGCTTCAGACAGCGTGCACGGCCGGAGCCATCCGGAGAGTCGGGACACCATTGCTCTATTTCCGCCTCGCACTTCAGCCTGGTCGCCTGCAGCGCCGACGGGTCTAACCGCGTGACAAGTGGAACATCAATAGGGGAATCGGGCGATCGTTCATCGGCAGATCTTACCATAGCTGCTTCTGAAGGCAGCGGCCGAGAGGTGGGGATGGTCAAATCTAACGTGGGTGGGACAGATAGAGCAGACGATGGAACTGCCACTTGACGAGTTTCAACAGGCCTTTCAGCTGAAAACAACTCTTCTTCTGAAGGAAAGTGGGTGGCTACCGTCACCCACACAAGACCAAGGCCAAAGATGGTAACGATGCCGGCCATGGTACCGTTCGAAGACTGTTGCTGGGCCATGAGTGCTCCCTATCTGACTAACGCAGCATAGGATAAGCAGCATTAAAAATCGACGAAATGTCCGGTTTCTACCAGCAGCTGGCGAGAAGCGGGACGGGCGAAAGAAGCGAGACAGGGGGAGTTGCGAGATTTTCGCAACTCAACTTCAAACCCTGGACCTCGAACTTCGGGTCTCGTGAGTCGTGCTTTGCCTGCCAGTCTCGCCTGTCGCGCTTGAGTTGTTGGTTAGTTGTCTGGAGCTTCGACAATATGATTCTCGAATCTGGTGCAGCCCTCTGCGAGCAGCCGATTGGTCAGCATTTCTCCAGGCCATTCAATGGGGAGGTCAGCGGTGAAGATCCACACATCGGGAGAGGTCCACACGGGACCATGATCTTCAGGAAGTTCAGGATCAAATAGATCGGTCCAAACTGGCATGTACACCCCGTTCCCGCATTGCGTGTGCAGATGCACGATGGTGCGGGCACGGACAAGCGGGTCGAGATCACGCCAGACTGCCGCAGTCTCATCCGCCAATCGATGGAGCCGCACTGCATTCTGTGCATCGAACATGGCATAGGCGGCATAGACCGGTGCATCAATCATATCAGGGGCCAACGCCAACTCGGGACATTGCCCCACGAGGCCCTCAAGGAGAGCCCGACGATGCCGATCCTCCAGCGAATCGGGCAGTCCGGAGTCCGGCACACCAATCAACTCAAAGAAAAGAAAGGCAGTACTCTCGACTGGAGGATACAGTCGAGCCGCAATCGAAGTGGCGCGCTGGGAATCCGCCACCGTACCCAAATGATCATTCAAACCCTGAAGGCTGAGCGGCTCCAGCGTCGAATCAGTTAAAAGGCGAGACTCCACACGCACCACTGTCCCGGCGGAAAGGCGAAGATGTCGATGCAACAACTCCGCTGTCGCAACAGGATCGATCTTCAACTTGAGTGGATGCGCCAGATTCGCCT
>DATDFW010000304.1:0-3858 GCA_036522375.1 Nitrospiraceae bacterium | reverse complement strand
CGATCAGCAAGTGGGCTATGTTTGCACACTTTACAAAGCGGTCAAGGCGGATACCTGGTTCGAGAAGATGGAACTGCTCACCATCAATGCTGACCTGACTCCAAATATTATGTTTGCCCTTGTGACCCATGCATCACAATTGTGTTTGGGAGCATCAACGGCATTACGACGATCGACCCTCGAAGAAATTGGCGGATTGACCAGTCTCGCAGATTATTTGGTGGAAGATTATGAGCTGGGTCGACGTATCTGGACCACCGGAAAGCGCATGGCCATTCTCCCCTATTTCGTGGAAACAGTGGTCGATCTGAAGACTTCGAGGCACTGGTGGAATCACTTGGTGTATTGGGATCAAAACAATCGTGCGGCCAGACCTGGCGCTCTGTTTTCCACCATTATCATCCGCCCAGTCCCGTTTGCGGTCTTATTCGCTCTCTCAACCTTAGGATCATGGATCGGGCTTAGCGTCCTGGCCGGCACGCTTGCTGTGCGGCTGATGGTTTCTGGAATCGTCATGCGCTGGGGTTTGAATGACCGAGAAGGGATACGAGCCCTCTGGCTTGTGCCGTTCCGTGATATTGCCGCGCTAGGTTCATGGGTGCTGGCCTTTACCAAACGGACGACGATTTGGCGTGAAACAACATTCAGGCTCACCAAGACAGGTCGACTCGTACTCGAGGAGGACTCTGCGTGCGGCAGCTCATTGTCACGGGGGACGACTTCGGTCTCGCAGTCTCGGTAAACGAAGCCATCGAGAAGGCACATCGATTCGGCATCCTGACCACAACAAGTCTGATGGTGGGAGCGGCAGCAGCTCGTGATGCCATCGCACGAGCCAGAAGATTGTCCACGCTTAAGGTGGGTCTCCATCTTGTATTAGTGGAAGGGCGTCCATTGCTCGCTCCGGCTGTCATTCCAGATCTTGTGGATGAACGGGGCATGTTTTCCACTCGCTTCGTGAGCGCCGGGTATAAGTGGTTTTTTCGCCCAGGCATCGGGCAGCAATTGGAGGCTGAAATCCGGGCTCAATTTCAGGCCTTTAAGAGAACCGGGTTGGTTCTCGATCACGTCAATGCACACAATCACATGCACCTCCATCCAACAGTGCTCAGCAAGATTCTCAAGGTGGGGCAAGACTTCGGGCTACGAGCGATACGCCTGCCCTATGAGCCGATTCTGCCGTCCTTACGAGTCTGCCGGAGTCGCCCTGGGAACCGCATTCTGTCTTGGGCACTGCTCTGGCCATGGCTTAAGCTGTTCAAATTGCGAGTCAAGGTGGCGGGCATCACGTGCAACGATTTTGTGTTCGGGTTGCACGACAGCGGCCATCTCACACCAGAGTTATTCGAACAATTTATTCATCATCTTCCGGATGGCCTCACGGAGATCTATTGTCATCCTGCCACACGGCGATGTCCGGAGATCGACGAAACGATGTTGGACTACGAACACGAAGAGGAGCTCAGAGCCCTTATCAGTCCGGAGATCAAGGCGGCGTTGGTACAGCGCAGCGTTCAACGGCTAGCCTTTAGTGAGTTGCCTGCGCGCTAAGAGAAAAGGTGAAACCATGCTGAAAGTGATTGTTGCCATGACGATTGCCGCTGCAGCCGCAGCTATAGGCCAGATTTTTGTACGGCAGGGAATGCAACAGGTGGGATCCCTGGAAGCCTTCACTCCCGTGGCGCTCATGGGGTACTTTGGGCAAGCCCTCAGCAATCCCTCTGTGGTCATCGGTACCGCCTTGAACGCCGTGTTCTACTTTCTATTTCTCGCCTCCCTTTCTTGGGCAGACATAACGGTGGTCCTCCCCATGACCGCACTCGAATTCGGAATGGCGGCCATCTTGGCCGTAATGATTCTGCACGAAGCGGTTCCCTCTCTTCGATGGGCCGGCATCGTCCTCGTGATCCTCGGCGTTATGCTGATCACGTTTGCGGGACAGGAAACAGTCTAGGACCACGAGCATTCACAGTCACCGTCATAGGAGGAGTTACGAATGGGTACCACGAGTGTAGCGGCAACGACTGAGGTTCCGATGCGGAAAATCCCTGCCGCCAGGATTCAATTTCTTCCGGAAGATCGTGCATGGATTGCGGAGCGGATCCAGGAGGTTCTAAGCACAGGGCAGCTGACCTTAGGAAGGTATGGGACGGAATTCGAACAGAAGTTCGCCCAATTCTGCGGGACTCAACACGCGATTGCGGTGAACAGCGGGACCAGTTCACTTGAAATTATCCTTCGGACGCTGAATGTGGAGGGGAAAGATGTGCTGGTACCCACCAATACGTTCTTTGCCACGGCTGCGGCCGTCGTGCATGCGGGCGGGCATCCGGTCCTCGTAGACATGGATCCGGAATCCTTTGGCATACAACCGGAGGACTTGGACAAGAAACTCACCGCGCAAACAGCCGGGATCATCGTGGTCCATATTGGCGGGATCGTGTCAAGAAAGTTGCCCGAGTTACAGGAGTGGGCTGCCAAGAAAGGGCTCTGGCTGGTCGAGGATGCGGCCCATGCCCATGGATCCTCATACAAAGGCGTGCGCGCCGGCGGATTTGGGGTGGCGGGCTCCTTTAGTTTTTATCCCACGAAAGTCATGACCTCAGGCGAAGGCGGCATGATCGTCACGAACGACGCTCGCATCGCCGAAGAAGCGCGCATCTATCGGGACCAAGGAAAGGCCGGTTTCACCGTCAATGCTCATATACGTATGGGAGGCAACTGGCGCATGTCCGAGCCGCACGCCATTATCGGGCTGAAGCATCTGGAGCGGCTGCCGGCCATGATCAATGATCGGCAGAGAGTCGCCGCGATCTATGACCGTGAGTTGCGTGTGTTGAAGGGGTTGACGACTGTGGCGATTCCAGCCGAAGGCGTCTGTAACTATTACAAATATCTCGTCGTGCTGAATCAGCGGCAGGATCGGAAGGGATTGAAGACTTTGCTGCGCGAAATGTACGGAGTCTCATTGGCCGGAGAAGTGTATGAAGAGCCGTTGCACAAACAACCGGTGTTCGAAACCTACGTGTCCGGAGCTCTTCCCATGTCGGAGGATTATTGCGCGCGCCATCTGTGTCTGCCCGTGTTTTCAGGCATGGAGGAGGCAGATGCCTATCAGGTCGTTCAGGCTTTGAAACAATTCATCGGCTAACCAAAGGAGAGGTCATCATGGCAAGAGTCGTCGTCACTGGAGGCAGTGGATTTATCGGATCACATGTCGTCGATGCGCTGATGGATTCAGGACATGACGTCACAGTAATCGATCATCGTGTTCGTCCTCACCGGCCGGATCTGGCGTTTGAGGATGTGGACCTCATGGATCTGTCATCCGTCCTTGCGGCCACTAAAGGAGCCGAGCACATCTTTCACTTGGCCGCGGTCTCAAACGTGAATTATGCCTATAAGTATCCGGTCTATTCGACGGCACTCAACGTGATGGGCACCACCCACATTCTGGAGGCCGCTCGGATCAATGGCGCCCAGCGCGTTCACCTCGCCTCAACGGTCTGGGTCTATAATGGCGCACCGGACGGGAACCCTGCTAATGAGACTGTCCCCTTCTACTTAGAAGGAGCCGGTCATATCTATACATCTTCCAAGATGGCGGCGGAGATGCTTTGCCACAACTATTCTCAACTCTACAAAGTTCCGATTACGATCTTGCGATACGGCATTCCGTACGGTCCCCGGATGCGCGAAGAACTGCTGATTCCCATCTTTATCAAGAAGGCGTTGAACGGCCAACCGCTGACCATCTCGGGTAAGGGTGAACAATATCGCAACTTCGTCTATGTACGGGACATGGCAGAGGCCCATGTGCTCGCCATGAAAGACAAAGGAGCCAACCAGACCTACAAC
>DATDFW010000303.1:0-3061 GCA_036522375.1 Nitrospiraceae bacterium | reverse complement strand
ATGGCCAACTGCATAGGGCAAGAATCGCGTCCAGCAATGAACCATCGAAGCACTGCCAAAGGTCCTGCATCAGACACTCCTTGGCGAGCTGAGTTGTACGCGATTTTGAGTAGGCTGCGTGCCAACAGATTGTAGTCGCGTCGAACGAGCACATTCTTATCGTGCGCGTTCCGCGAGCAGGAGGATTACCAGGCTGCCTCCCCACCACCCCCTGCTAGTAGTGTCATGCAGGCCCGGGACTCTGTATAATCCGGCACCGGAATCCCGAAGAACAGACCGCCAGACCTCAACCTTGTGAACACACTGACGACCCGCCCCTCACGGATACGCTGGCTCATCCTCGCCTTACTCTTTCTCATCAGCGTCGTCACCTACATCGATCGCGTGAATATTTCAGTGACCGCGCGTCAGATGATGCCGGCCTTTGGGATGACCGATCAACAGATGGGCTGGGTCTTCTCGGCCTTCGTCGTCGGTTACGCCCTGTTTCAGATTCCCGGTGGATGGCTGGCTGACCGTTGGGGAGTCCGAGTGGTGCTCACCGTCGCGCTCCTCTGGTGGTCGATCTGTACGGCCTTCACTGCCATCGCGGCTGTGTCGTCGCTCGTGAGCCTCGTCGGGATTGTCGGAGCGCTGATGCTGGTGCGGTTCAGTCTGGGAGTGGGAGAAGCCGTGGCCCTGCCTGCCTTCAATCGCGCCGTCACCAACTGGTTCCCGGCAGACGCGCGAGGCTTCGGCATCGGGATCGCGATCGGAGGCATCGGATTAGGTTCCGCCATGACCCCGCCCATTGCCGCATGGGTAATGGTGAACTGGGGATGGCAGACCGTGTTCTATCTCGCAAGCCTGCTCGGCGTTGGAATGGGAATCCTCTGGTGGCTCCTATCGCGCAATCATCCGCACGAACATCCCTGGGTGCATATAGATAACCAGACTCCACTCACGAGCGAGCCGATCGCCACCGCCGCCGTGCCCTGGCACACATTCAGACGAACTCCCACGGTCTGGTGGCTAGTGATTAGCTATAGTTGCCTAGGCTATGTCGCCTATGTCTATCTCTCCTGGTTCTACCTCTATCTCGTGAATGTTCGAGAATTCGATGTGCTCCGCGGTGGATTCTATGCCTCCATTCCCTTTCTTGCCATGCTGGTGTTTTGCCCCCTGGGTGGATGGGTAACCGATCGACTCGCAGCCCGCTTCGGCATCACCACCGGACGGGCTGTGGCAGGCATGACCGGCATGGTTCTGGCCGGGCTCGCCATTGCGCTGGGTGGCGTCGTTGATTCCCCCTATCTGGCAATTACCAGTCTGTCGTTCGGCGCAGGTTGGCTCTACTTTACGGTCGGCGCCTACTGGGCTTCGACTACCGATCTCTCCAAAACCCATGCAGGGACGTTATCAGGGCTCATGAACACGGGGGCCAATATCGGCGGCGCAATTTCACCGACTCTGACACCATGGCTGGCCCATCAGTGGGGGTGGCCGATCTCGCTAGGGGTTGCTGCTGCCGTGGCCATCGTGGGCGGATTCCTATGGCTCAAAATTGACCCGGGCAAGGGACTCTATCGTGGCATGTGAAGCGTTCGGCAAATCTTCATCTACCCCCTCTCCCCTTAGCCCCTCACGTCAGCAGCCCCTTGCCCATTGCCTCTCGCCCCTGTTACGTTCTGGTCATGACCATGCAATTTCAGAAAATCGACCCGCGTGTCACAATCACAACACCGTTCGGCGAGATCAAGATACGGTTCTATCCCGACGACGCTCCCCGTCACGTCGAGAATTTTATCAAGCTCGCCAAAATGGGGTTCTATAATGGAACCACCTTCCATCGTGTCGTGCCCGGATTCATCATCCAGGGCGGCGATCCCCTGAGTAAGAGTCCCGACCGTTCGTTGCATGGGACCGGCAGTCCCGGCTACTGGCTGAATCCCGAAACCAGCGATCGTCCTCACAAACGAGGCGCCATCGGCATGGCGAAGGTGCCACGGGAAAGCAACAGCACGCGTGATCCCAACGATAACGGGTCACAATTCTTTATCAGCCTGAATGACAATAGCGGGCTGGACAGAACCTACACTGTCTTCGGCGAAGTCTTTCGAGGCATGGAGGTGGTAGACAAGATCGTCGCCGCCGCCCGTGACGAAGCCGACAACCCCCTGCAGCCCATCCCGATGACGATGACGGTCAAGGAATAGCCAAAGAGCAGATTGCTCATAGAAGGAGAAACCGGGAAGATCTCGGTTAGGGCCACAGATCAAGTGTAACGCGGACCGCTTCCTCAACCGCTGCCAGCTCGTCCTGACTCAGCGTCTCAATCTTGGAGCGTAATCGAGACTTGTCGAGCGATCGGATCTGATCGCCCAATGCCCGCGATGGCTTCCCCTTCACAGTGACAAGCGCTTCACCAGGAAAGAGGGAATCGACATTGCTGGTAAGTGGCAACACCACGACACGTGCGCCGAAGGCATTGCATGAGTTATTTGAGACAATCACTGCCGGTCGCGTTTTCTGAATCTCCGATCCAAGCGTCGGATCCAGCGCCACCCAGTACACATCCCCACGCCGAGGTGCCCGCTTCACTTCGGCCATCCCTCGTCATCAACATACTTCCAATCGTCGTTCAGACTTGTCCTCCATCGCTCTTTGCTGGCGGCTTGGTAAGCGGCGTTCAGCGCTTTGGCATCCGGATGAAGTTTGGCGCGGACCGCCCCAGCGATAAAGGCGCTGAGTTTCTTAGGAGGCACTTCTTTCTTGAGTCTCGCATACACGTCGTCGTCCATCGTAATGTTCAATCGAACAGACATGGCCACCTCCCGCAATAAAACCAATGCTGTATTGTATACAGGATTGAATGTCATGACAAGCCGTGCACAACATCTTCAATACAACCGTCGTAGCATGAATCGCGCGCTAGCCAGTCTTCGACGAGGTCGTTCGAGGCATGGAGGTGGTGGACAAGATCGTCGCCGCCGCCCGCGACGAATTCGACAATCCCCTTGTACCGGTTACGATGAAGATGACGGTCAAGGAGTGAAGGGCTGATAGCATGTGGCTAGTAAGG
>DATDFW010000302.1:0-6255 GCA_036522375.1 Nitrospiraceae bacterium | reverse complement strand
TCCGGAGTCTTGAAATAGCCGAAGTTCTTCCCCCAGGAGGTCCAACAACCGGCGAGCCGTTCAAACACTTGCCGGGAGTCACGCTCTCCTCCCAACTGCGGCTTGCCGTCTGGTCCGACGATCGGATTCCCCTGCTCATCTCGCTGCGGTACTCCGGCTTTCCGAAAATATTTCTGGGCGAGAATATCGATCGCGAGCTGAGACCACGGCTCGGGAATGTCGATGTTTTCCAGCTTAAACACGGTCGATCCGTCGGGATTACGAATTTCCGATGAACGTTTCACGAACGGCAGACCTTCATAGGGACTTTGCCCGCGATGTGTAAATCGACGTTCTATTCTCACGATTTTCCCTCCTCCAGGCTGCGTCGTTTGTGTGGGAGAGCGCTTATCTGAAACATTCAGGGTCTACCTACTTCTTGGTGTCTCTGCTCTTAATAATCAGTCTATCATCTACATATAGCTATCAGAATGGATTGTCAATACCAAGTGTTGTGGTTGGCTGGGGAAACAGAGGAGATCCTGTGGATAACTGCAAACGATTGGAGATTGCCAACTCTTGGGGGAATTACTCCTATTTATCCACAGAATTATGGTTCGAAAATTGGCCTTGTTTTTGAGATCCCACGTGCAGACACATAAAAAACTAAAATACTTGACGGCCGAGGGTGAGGACAACCTCCTCCACACCTTCAACTGGTATGAACTGGTTACCGATGCCGATTACCACAATCCGAGTGTTTAGCACCCTTGTTTCGAACCGACTGAGCACTCCCCAGTTCTGGCGCAATGTATGAGGACGCACCAAGCTATTGAGCAACTCCTGACTATGTCTACGAAAGATATTTCTGACCACCGTTTCTTCCCTTTCAGGTGCAGACCGGTCCATACGATCCATCGCCTTGTTGAGTTCGGATTGCACGAAACCAAGATATTGCTCTGTGGTGGGATTCGTCAGTGCCAGTACGACACTCACCGCCAAGGCCATCACGACCAGGCTCAAACGAAAAATGTTCATTCCAGGCCCAACTTTGGTTGCTACTGATTCACTCTCAACAGGCTTGATAGAACTGTATGCACACATCTCTCCTTTGACAAACAACCAAGGCAATGTTCAGCCGCTCGACCGCCTGTTGCTATGCTGTTCACGTTGCACAGATTGGGAGAACCTTCATATTTAATATTTGTCTTGAGCAAACGCCTTAGCGGAAATACTTGTGCTTATGTTGGGAGTCTGTTTCTTCGAACACCAGTCGTTCATGCTGTTTTGTCTTGTTTTCCCAGCGCCATATCCAGTGGTCGTGGATCTGTTGAGCCTGCCCTGGTATGAGACGCACGACCGGCTTCTTGGTCCAACTGCACTCGAAGAGCCCACACCAGCCAAATACCTGGAAGAGCGATCAGAAACGACCAGAAGAAAAATTGACCCCAGCCGACCATTTCGACCAATTCGGCTGACGGACGACCGGAAAACACTCGCCCGAGCGCTTCCAGAGATGAAAGCAACGCGAATTGGGTTGCGGTATACCGATGGTCGCACAATGACATAATCAGGGCGACAAATGCGGCAGTGCCCATGCCACCGGTCACATTTTCTATAAGAATTGATGTCGTGAGCGCAGCGTAACTCTTGCCCATCCAGGCGAGCCACATGAATCCCAAGTTCGAGACCGCTTGCAAGACACCAAACAACAACAACGAACGGACCATACCCATTTTGGCCATTGCGACACCCCCGACCAATGCACCAATGAGTGTGGCCCCGAGCCCAAGGCCCTTCACATACCCAACCTCACTGACGGAGAAGCCCATCCCTCCAATAAGAAACGCCGTTTGAAGCGAGGCGGCAACGGCATCTCCAATGTTATAGAGAATAATAAGGGCAAGGAGCCCAACCACCCCCGGGCGAGTAAAGAACTCTTTCAGCGGACCACCAACTGCTTCGGTCAGACTTGCCGGCGCAGTACCAGGCTCTGATGGTTCCGGACTGACCAGAATCGTAATAATTCCTGCCGCCATGACTGCGGCAAGCAGCAAATAGGTGTTTGGCCAGCCAATACGATCGGCTAGGAGGAGCGCGCCGGCGCTTGCGCATAACAGCGCAGCTCGATAGCCATTGACCCACACAGCTGCACCGAACCCTCGTTCCGGGCCTAAGAGCACATCGGTCCGGTACGCATCGAAGACAATATCGAGTGAGGCAGACAGAAAGGCCACCACGAGGGCCAGAACCCCGAGTATTTCCGGATGCCGGCCCGGTCCAGTCACCGCCATGGCCACCAAGCCGAGAGCGACACAGATCTGCATCACCAGCATCCATCCTCGGCGGCGGCCTAGCCAGGGAGGGACCAGACGATCCATCAATGGAGCCCACAAGAATTTCAGCGTGTATGGGAGACCGACGAGCGTAAAGACACCGATGGTCTTGAGATCGAGTCCGGCAACCGTCAGCCAGGCCTGGAGGGTCCCGGCGGTGAGGGCCAAGGGTAATCCCGAGGCAAAACCCAAGGGCAACATAATGCCTATACGTCGGTTCGCAAGGATCTGAATGAGCGATGCTGTTTTCATCGAATTGTGTCGCTACACATGAGGGGGTAGCATACCATCGGAGTAACGGGACAGCTCAGGACATTCTTGAAATCAATCGGTCGATCCCTGTCCAGTATGGGAATTTGTTTAACGGCGAAAGAGTGACAAACTATTGCACTGCCGCAGGCCAGGAACAGCTGAAGGCGTAGTGGCTTGAGTAAGGTAATACGTGTTCCGGGCCCAGAACTTAGGATATGCAGGGGAAGCATTCACCCCAAAAGGACGATAGCTGTTGGACCGACACCTGAAAAGAAGGAGGAGGCTGCGGAAACAACCGAATGACCACAGCTCGCCACAGCGTATTGACCCTTAACAGGGTTGTCCATTGAAGGTACAGGGCTTGTAGCGTGAAAGGTCAAACTCGACGTTTTCTTGGTAAACCCGTTCGTTGCCATTCACGCCATCCTGTTCCGGATCGTTATACATGGTGTGGTTCCACCAGTAGAACAAGGGGTGGGCCTCCGTCTGGTACACCGGATTCCCGTAGTTGCTGCGAGCATAATCCCGAACTAACCGGCCAGTCACATAGTCGACGTGCCCATTACCCTTTAGGGAATACATCTTCAAGAAGAGCCGAGACTCGTGATCATACTGCTCGTCGATGCTTGTCGCGAGATCAGGCTCGAGAGGAAGGATCTCCTTTGTCCACCCTCCGGACCCAGGCAAAAGGAGAAGAAGCGAGAGCGTGAAGAGGGAAGCCGCCAACTTTGAAGGTGTCACAACAAACTCACTATAAATGAGGCGGGCTTGAGTCTGCGGAGTCTAGCACGGCCTTCTATGGCCATCAAGCGACGACGGAGCCGGACGCGAAAATTGCGCTCCACATCCTTGCTCCAATCGCAAGAATCTTCCTATAATGGCCGGGCCATCATGAAACGCGCCTCTCTCCATACACTGGGCTGCCGGTTGAACCAAGCAGAGACCGCAGTGCTCGCTGCTCGCTTGCGGCACGATGGCTATCATATTGTCGAGTATGGAGAACCAACCGATTTACTTGTTGTCAATACCTGTTCCGTAACAGAGGATGCAGAACGCACCTGCCGATACGTTATCCGCAAAACGTTGAGACATTCGCCCGATGCCTTTGTGGCGGTGACAGGCTGCTATGCCCAGACCGGCGTTCAACAGCTGCGCACCATTCCCGGCATTGATCTCATCGTCGGCAATCAATTCAAGTGGGATCTTCCATCATGTCTTCCAGCCCCCCATGACCTGAAGAAGCAGCCGGACACGGAAGTGCTCCATACTCGCACGATAGACCGAGAGGACTTCACTCTACCGACTTATGGCGAACCAGACTCCACCAGAGCGCTGGTCAAGATCCAGGACGGCTGCAACGTGATGTGCAGCTTCTGTCTCATCCCCTTCGCACGCGGACATGAGCGGAGCCGCCTCCGTGATGACGTGATACGGGAGGCCGAAATCCTTGTAGCAGGCGGCTACCGGGAAATTGTGCTGACCGGCGTCAATATAGGCCAGTACCGTCAGGATGGGCTCAATCTGGTCGGCTTGATCGCACAATTGGAGGCAATTAACGGACTCGATCGAATCAGGATTTCGTCAATTGAACCGACGACGATCACAATGGACCTTATCGACCGGATGGCTTCCTCGTCGAAGCTTTGTCCCTATCTTCATATTCCGTTGCAAAGCGGAGACGATACAATCTTGGCGTCCATGAATCGTCCGTACAATATCGAAAAGTTTGTCCATCTCATCCACAGAGCTGTGGCGGAGATTCCTAACCTCGGACTGGGAACTGATGTCATGGTCGGGTATCCGGGAGAAACTGAAAAAGCATTCGAGCATACCTTGGACATTGCACGCGAACTTCCCTTCGCCTATTTCCATGTCTTCACTTATTCGCCGCGGCCTGGCACCGCTGCCACAAAGGTACCCAACCAGGTACCAGTGGCAGTGGCTCGGGAACGTGCGAAAATACTCGCCGATCTGTCCCGGCTTAAAAGGCTGGCCTTTGCGGAGCGATACATCGGATCCACCGTGTCCGTCCTCTTCGAGTCCGGAAGTGCGGACGGCTTCAGAGTGGGAGTGACAGCAAACTTTTTGAAAGTGAGCGTTCCCTCAGCTCTCGACCTGACCAATCATCTAAAAGAGGTGCGGATTATCGGCGCGTCCGACCGTTGGGCGATGGGTCAACTGATAGCAGCGAATCAGTCCAACCGAATGGTAGCGGTTCTATGAATTCCAAACCGACAACGACTCACGTACATCTGGAGACCTTCGGCTGTCAGATGAATGAGTACGACTCAGAACTCGTTCGTTCGCTGATGAAACAAGATGGATTTGTGTTTACCGATGAGCGAGAACGTGCAGACGTGATTCTGCTGAACACCTGCGCGATTCGCGAGAACGCCCATAATAGGGTCTATAAACACTTATCCGAGCTCAAGAAACTGAAGCAGCACCGTCCGTTGATCGTAGGCGTCTTGGGTTGCATGGCGCAAAACCTGAAAGGGGAGCTGACAGACGTTCAGCCGTTGATCGATGTCCTTGCCGGCCCTGATGCCTATCGTCAGTTGCCAATGTTGATCCGCAACGCGATGCTCTCGCAAGAAGCGGGATTGGATCAGAAGGCATTCGCGGTCGACCTTTCCGAATATGAAACCTATCACGACGTCATACCCGACAGAAACGATGGAGTGAATGCCTGGATTGCCGTCATGCGAGGCTGCGATAACTTTTGCAGCTTCTGTGTGGTTCCCTACACACGGGGTCGTGAGCGCTCTCGCGATCCTGAAGGAATCATCCAGGAGGCTCGCCGGATCGCCGATCAAGGATTCAAGCAGATCACACTGCTGGGACAAAACGTCAATTCGTACCGATACGGCGACTGGGACTTCGCACGATTGATCACGGCAGTCGCTGATGTGCCTGGTATAGATCGCGTACGATTCACCTCTCCCCATCCCAAAGACTTTCCGCTTCCATTGTTGGAAGCCGTCGTGTCCCATCCCAACATTTGCAAGCAAATCCATTTACCGCTGCAATCCGGCAGCGACCGTATACTCAGCTTAATGAATCGCACCTATACGAATAAAGAATATCGTGCCTTAGTCGACCGTATCCGAACGCTCCGGTCAGATATTGTCCTCAGTACTGACATTATTTGTGGCTTTTCCGGGGAAAGCGATGCAGAGTTTGCCGAGACGTACCGGCTAGTCGAGGAGTTACGGTTTCACTCAGCATTTATCTTCAAATACTCCGAGCGAAAGCATACTATCGCAGCCCGCAAGTTTCCTGACGATGTGTCCGAACCGATAAAGACTGAGCGGGTTACGCGACTCTTCGACCTCCAACGAAATATTTCCTACGAGCGCAACCGGGAATATCTGAAGACGACAATCCCCGTCCTGGTCGAAGGGGATGCCAAACGGTCGGCCGCGCAGGGCATGGGAAAATCCGATGGCAATATCACCGTCATCTGGGACAAATACGCGGTGTCTTCTCAGCCGGGAGATATGGTTTCCCTTTCTATCTTTGATGCGTCGTCTACTACGTTATATGCGGAACATCCGACTGCGCATTAAACTTAAATTCTTTGGCCCTTCTCTCCTAGAATTCTTTCGGCAAAACACACCCCAAAATCGAACACTTCTGAACAAGATCTGTTTGTAAATCTGCACATCCAACAGATCCAGCAAGAAGG
>DATDFW010000301.1:0-2397 GCA_036522375.1 Nitrospiraceae bacterium | reverse complement strand
AGCCGAACGAGAAGGATACAGACCGGGAGAGCAGGCGTCACTTTGAGGGCGACGGGAAACGCAAGCAGGATTCCGCCACAGAACGGCCAGATCTTTCCCTGAGTATCAAGCGTAAATCTGACCCCGGTCAACAGTGGCCAGAGCACGGCCAATCCCACCTGTCCTCGCTGCAATGTGTCGAGGACGGGGAAGAGAAGGGCCAGGGATGCCAAGAGGATGATCCAGTGTTGGTGCTCGCGCCAGTTCGCCTCCGTCTGGCCCACTGCATCCAACAGTTTGCTGATAATCATGCGACATTCGAAAAGACAGCCACCAGCCATCATAAGGCTCAGCAGAAACCAGATGACGCCTTGCCAGGCCGTAGGCAACGGATGCAACGGCGCAACGAGAATGGCGAAGAGCGGGGGATACAGGTAGTGCCAGCCTCGAATATTCGTGACGGAGTAGGGATCACGCCCATCGAAGAATGCCGCCCCTGCTTCGGTGTACACAGTGAAGTCAGTGCGGTGTGATCCAACGTCCGCACTGTTGATTTCTGCTCGGTGACGCACATCGATCCATCCCCAAACAAGCAGGCCAAGCACAACCATGAGGCAAACTCCGTGCATCAAATGAGTTTTAGCGAACACCTTCCAGTTCCTTCCAGCTACGGCTTGTGCAGTGTCGCTGCCATCTGCCGCATCCGCAGCTTCCACGGCAAGAGCATGGCCTCGCTCACGATCGGCCAGCCCATTTTTGACACCCCGTGTGTACGATCCGCAAACGTGATGGCTACCTCGTGAATGGAAAATCCGAGTCTCCGGGCGTTCCAGCACATCTCAATCTGAAAGCCATACCCCTCGGCTGTCACAGCCTCCAAGTCAATAGATTCAAGCGTCTTGCGTCGCCAGCATTTCAGACCTGTGGTCACATCGAATTGCGGCAGTCCCGTGATGAGACGCGCGTAGATATTACCGAAACGGGAGAGCCATATCCGCCGACGCGACCAATTGCGAATGCAGGCGCCAGGGATATAGCGTGAACCCACGACGACATCGCCCCTGCCACATCGAGCCGCTTCGATTATTGTCATCAGATCAAGAGGTCTGTGAGAGAAGTCCGCATCCATCTGACAGATGAGGTCGGCGTCAGTGGATTGTAGAGTTGTCCGGAATGCGTGCCGGTATGCGGAGCCTAGGCCGAGTTTTCCTTTACGACGGATGACGGTTATGCGCGGCTCGGCTTCAGCGAGTCGCTCGGCTTCCTCGCCGGTTCCATCCGGAGACGCGTCGTCAACGACAAGCAACCTGATCGCTGGCGAAAGCGACAGAATCTCTGTCGCGAGGCTCCGGACATTCGCGATCTCATTGTATGTCGGCACAATCACCACGGTTGGCGGGAAAGAACGCGTGCTCATAAGAGGAGGCCTCAACGCGTAGTCTAATACCTTATGTGTGTCTATTCATCCACGAAAGCCTATTGAGTTCGTCAACAGTCCCTGCTCGGATTCCTGCGATGGACGGTCGTTGAAGGTATAGAGGTCCATTGGAGAGCTGACCGGGGCTTCCAGAGTGACTTCCGCTAAAACCAGTGTGAGTGGTGAATGTGGCGGTGGAAGCATCTGCCCTGGGAAGAGGATATATCCTTGTATGGCGAGAAGGAACAGGATGGGTATGAATACGTGCATTCTCGTTCTCCACGTTCATCCTCGTCCAGTCGGTATTTCCACACGATGGACCGTCCATCTTGTCGAAATCCTGGTTTTGAGTCCTATTGGTGATTAGAGGAAAGGAGACAGAAATTAGATTCGATAACAGGAGAGAAGCACAAAGAGGCTAATGGTGCTCGTTGAGTTAACACGAAAGCGAGATTCAGCGACAAGGAGACGAGAGAGCGGAAACCGAACATCAGCAATTTCGGCGATCGATTCGACACGGTTGATTGGGATATGGTCGATGTCGGCTTCTACCTGCCCACGCTTGATGGCCAATTGCCATGCGTCTAGGGCTTGTTCATCTTGAGTGCTAGTTTCGCTCACGAGGTCGACTTGTTCCGCGAGCGCCACGCCACCCATGAAGAGCCAGACGAATAATAAGCTCCACGCGGATAGGCTCTTAAGTTGTTTAAGAATGCAGCAATGCATAAGTGTAAATAAAGTAATCGCTCTTCGTCATCGTGTCAAATCCGTGCCGGCCAGCTCCCTCACGGATGACATTGACAAGGAGAGACTATCCAGAGCATCCGACCGTCAGAGACATAGGCTCCTTTGGGGCCAGAGATTCCTCAATAAAAGACCAATTTTAGCGGATCGTCTCCTTGTTTGTGGAGGACATGACGATGCATTCCGCGGGAGGCTCAGCGTTTCTGAGAAGATCAACGATCTCCTTATGACCTAACATCTCTGCAGTTTCAGTAGGG
>DATDFW010000300.1:0-2580 GCA_036522375.1 Nitrospiraceae bacterium | reverse complement strand
TCTCCGCCCTGTTCACGCTCCATCACCATCTCCCTCTCTGTTTAGCAGGATGCTGAAAAAGTCCGCCGGCTTCGTCCTCGCTTCGCTCAGAGGCTCAAGGTACCGAAGCGTACGCATCGCCTCTTCCCTCACTGCGGCCTTGCTGGACGAACTTATTCAGCATTCTGCACGATGCTTTCCCATTGTGCCACATGTGCGGACCGTCGAAGTCCTGGTAGGCCATAATAGTTTCCCAGATCCCGTTTAGACGTGCTCTTCAGGTTCATACCCAGTATCATCATGCACCGGCGCCTCAATCCCACCACCGCCATCCTGGCGTTTCGGCATGAATGTCACCGTTTGGGCGACTACCTCGTGCTTGCTGCGCTTTTGGCCGTCTTCTGTTTCCCATCGACGCTGCTGCAGACGCCCATCGACGATGATCCCGTTCCCCTTGCTAAGATACTGGCCGCAATGTTCCGCCTGCTTACCGAAGACAACAATGTCGACAAAACACACCTCTTCTTTTAATTCATCCCCCTGCTTGTATCGTCGGCTGACCGCAAGACCCAAACTGGCCACCGGCGTTCCGTTCGGCGTATACCGCAGTTCGGGATTCCGCGTGAGGTTCCCGAGAAGGACGACTTTGTTAAATCCTGCCACCGACAAACTCCTCCGATGACGTCTCAAGCGGTCGTGGCGGCACCAACTCTTTTTTGAGATGGACGGTCAAGAACTTTATGATCGAGTCTTCCAGCCGATAAGATCGCTCGAGTTCACCAACCGTGATATTGGGCGCCCTGAAGTAGAAGTAGACATACGTACCCTTCCGCTCCCGCTTCACCTCGTAGGCGAGCTTCTTCTTACCCCAGTTTTCCGACTTAATGAACTGTGCGCCGGTCTTCTCTGCCACCGCCTTCATCTTCTCGATCAAGGCAGCAGTCTCCTGGTCGGAGACAGACGAACGAACAATGAACAGAGACTCGTAGAGCTCCATGCAGCAATCCTCCTGGACAAAGGCCCCCAAATCTAGTTGGGAGCGAGGTGTAGGTGCCTCTATATGAGGCTTACAGAACGGTGGACGGTATCACAGCCACGAAGAAACTGTCAATTTATTGAGGCTTCAGGTTGGACCGAACAGAGCCTGCCGAAGTTCGTTGGTTCCTCAAACCAAGGTTCCGAGCGGACAATAGACGGAGAAGTGGAAACCCAGTAAGAAATCAGACGAGAAGAAAAATAACCACATCCAAATAGGCTGCTCAAAAGAGGCCATCCACCAAGGACGCAGGTGCGTCGAAACTGGAGGGTTACCCTCTGGGACACGTTGAGGATTTCGGCGAGACAAGAACGAAGTTGGGGGATATTTTCTGCAGCCTATTAGACGTTGAAACGGAAATAGACAATATCCGCCTCTTTGATCACATAATCTTTGCCTTCAAGGCGGAATAACCCCTTTTCCTTCACTTTGGCTTCTGACCCGCAGGCCAGCAAGTCGTCGTAGTGATAGACTTCGGCGCGAATGAATCCTCGTTCCATATCGGAGTGGATCTTGCCCGCGGCTTGGGGGGCCTTCATACCTTTGGGAATCGGCCAGGCTCGCGATTCGATCTCTCCGGCGGTGAAAAAGGTGATGATGTTCAGTAACGCATAGGCTTCACGGGTTAACCGTACAAGGCCCGATTCCATGAGCCCCATTTCCTTGAGAAAGTCCGCCCGCTCATCTTCCGGGAGCGTGGAAAGCTCTGCTTCGAGTTGCCCACAGATCGTCACCACCCGCGCGCCACGCTTTTCGGCGAACTCACGAACTGATTTCACCAATGTTTCGTCGGCACTGGCCTGTTCCGACACGTTCGCCACGAAGAGCACCGGTTTCGCGGCCAGTAATTGACATTCATCGAGTATCGCGCGCTCTTCGGGGGTGTAGGTTAAAGTGCCCAGCCAGTCGCCCTTGTCAAGCAATCCAATCAGTTTGTCGATGAACGCCAACTCAAATGCGGCCTTCTTATCGCCTGATCGGGCTTTCTTTTCTGTCTTTTGCTTTCGCCGGTCGAGCGTCTCGATGTCGGCCAAGAGCAATTCGGTTTCAATGACGCCAATGTCATGGAGAGGGTTCACACCTCCGCTGACATGCACGACGTCCGTTCCTTGAAAACAGCGGACAATATGGAGGAGCGCATCGACTTCACGAATATGTCCAAGAAACTGATTACCGAGACCTTCGCCCTTGCTGGCCCCTTCGACCAGTCCTGCAATGTCGCGGACCTCCAGCGTGCTATATGTCGTCTTCTTTGACTTGAAGAGATCGGTAAGAACTCCGAGTCGTGGATCTGGCACCAGGGCGATGCCGGTGTTGGGATCGACGGTCGCAAAGGGATAGTTGGCCGCCAACGCGCCACTACCTGTGAGCGCGTTGAAGACGGTGGTCTTTCCCACGTTCGGGAGTCCGATCATGCCGCAACAGAGCCCCACTTCTTCCTGCCTCCCTCCTCCTAATTGTGGAGGAGCAGTCTGACTGGCTTGTACTGCGCGCGTCGAACGAGCACATTCTTATCGTGCGCGTTCCGCGAGCACGAAGTCAGTCAGATTGCTCCTCTCCCTCTC
>DATDFW010000299.1:0-3793 GCA_036522375.1 Nitrospiraceae bacterium | reverse complement strand
GATCACCGCAGTGGCATTATCTCGACTGTGGCCGGCGTGTGCCGATATGGCTATGACGGTGACGACCGACTGGCGATCAAAGCCATGCTCCATGCGCCAGAAGCCGTGGTGGTTGATCGACAAGATAATCTCTATATCTCCGACACCATGAATCACCGGGTGCGCAAGGTGGACGTAGCGACCGGGGTGATCACGACAGTCGCGGGCAACGGGGACAGCGGTTACGAAGACAAGAATATGGGTGGCTGCGGTGCTGCGCGCTTTGTGGCGAAGGAATCGGCAGGAATTCTGAAACATGGAGACGGGCTCCTCGGAGTGGCGGCCGTCGTCAACTCTCCAGTCGGACTCTCATTGGATTCCCAAGGCTATCTCTACATCTGTGAACGGGGCGAAAATAAAATACGCCGTGTGAAACTCCCGTAGAATTCCTGAGGCAGTCGGATGGGTCTCACCCGGGCCTTGTGGTAGTCTGAGCCCATTACCATATACTCGCGCCGGTCACTCGAGGGCCTAGCATAGTGCGTACAAAGACGAAGACTACTTCCCGTCCGTTACTCCTTCTGTTCCTCTTCATCCTCATCATGGCCGGTGTCTTAGTGGGCTTCGGCGTGCCCCTCGTGAGTTCAGAGGGGATGAGTATTCGCGCCCGCCTCATCGAAGGGGAGCTACCGGTTGGGCCAGCGGATGCCGCCTGGGCCAAGGTGTCTCCGATGACCCTTCCACTGAGCGGGCAGGTAATTACCAGGCCGGTTTGGCCTGAGCCAACCGCTCGAGCCTTAACGGTTCGGGCGCTTCACAACGGCACAGCGATCGCTTTTCTGCTCGAATGGCAGGACAACACGAAAAACGACCGCCTGACACCGGGAACCTTTCGTGACGGTGTTGCGATCGGACTGCCTCTTGGCGATGCCCCCGCGTTCTTCTGTATGGGCCAACTTGACCACTATATTAATATCTGGCATTGGAAGGCCGATTGGCAGAGTGATATCGATCGTCGGGCTGCCAAAGCTTCCGAGAAAGCTCGTGATGGCGTGCGGACGTTTGAAGTCATTCCGCGCCGGGTCTCTTCGGTCGAAGACCTCATCGGAGGAGGCTTTAGTACCCTGACGACCAAAGAGAAGCAGGGCCGTGTCCAAGGAAAAGCAACGTGGCAGGATGGGGTGTGGCGTGTCGTTATGCACCGACCCTTGGTGAGTGAAGAGCAGGAGAATGAAGCCAAGCTGGTTCCAGGCCGGGTGCAAACAATATCGTTCGCCGTGTGGAACGGCGAGAACAAAGAGCGTAACGGACAGAAAGCCGTCGCACCCTGGTTTCAACTCGTCATCGACCCGATTGCGAAAACCTAACAGAATGCTGAAAATGTCCGCCAGCTTCGTTCTCAACTCATCGAAATCCTCAACGTACCCCTGAGGGTACGCCTCCGGTTTCGATTCGCCTGTGGCCTTGCTGGACAGCCATTTTGAGCATCCTGGTGAGTATTTTTGACGAGAGGCGTCACCATTGGAGGATGTTTGGATCAGATCGGTAGTACTCATACAAAGGCCCTTCGGAGTGGAAGGGCCTTTGTCTTGTCTGTCAGCATGTGTATGGGAATTTTGACGGGTCTCGCGCCGGCTTCGATGAGTGCGGCGAATCAGGAACCAATGACTGTGCAGGAAGCCGCACGGTTGGGAGAAGAGTTCGGCGTGATCGTCGGAGACGTGGACGAGGACATCAAAAAAGAATTGAAACTTGAACGGGCGCAAGGCGTCGCGGTGTTCGAAGTGATCGGAAGTTCGCGCGCCGACTATGCAGGCATCAAGGTTCGGTCCATCATCAAGGAAATCGACAAGACCGAGATCGGCAACATGATGGATTTTGGACGAGCGATCAAGCGAGGGATGAAGGCCTGTAATTTCACCGTCGGTACCTACGAGCCTGCCGATCCTGGCGATCCGGTTGGGTGGGGAGTCAACTTTCATTTCGTCGGCTGTAAACGGGACTGATAATGTCACGAAGCAGACGGTCCATACCACGAATCATCGTTGGCCTGTTCCTTGTGTTCGTTGTGGGTGTCACCGGTCTGTGTGATACCCGCGCCATCGCGCAGAAACCGGAGGCATCGGGCGACTGGATGGCAGAAATTGAAAAGATCTTCATTCGATCGGAAGACTGCAAGCAATGCCATGATCGGCACTATGAGGAGTGGAAAGGCGCGCGCGAACAGACGCCGGATCTCAAAACGTTCGGCCGGGTCGATGCCGCGCTGCTGCACGGGACGTCGCTGGAGTCGCCGGTCTTCCGCACAGTATTGGGCATCTGGCTCCAGACCAATCCAACGACCGACGAGCGCGGACGCTGTCTCGCCTGCCATGTGCCGTCGACCACCGTGTTCCCTCAATATGTCGACAAGATTGTGGCGCAAGTGCTTTCTGGCAACCCACAAGTGGAAGGCATCGGGTGCGCCTCTTGCCATCTAATCAAGCAGGTTGAGCAGACACCGAAGTCTCCTCCTTCGTTCAAGATCGAGCCGGGCAAGTTGATGTATGGCCCCTATGCGGACCCGGAGGAAAATCTCGTTCATCCTGCGACCCAGTCTGCAGTGTTTCATGGCGCAAACTATTGCGCGTCGTGCCACTTCGACAAGGTCAAGGATGTCACGCAGAAAGATCTGGCCGGTGAGATCTTAGAGGGGACGATCTGCCAGGATTGCCACATGGAGCCGTCGACCGGCAGTTCCACGTCGAAGCGCGGCGCCATGACGCGCGCAATCGGTCGGCACTGGTTCCGAGGCGTCGTGGTGTCCGGCACCATCCTCAAGAACCGAAACCTACAGGCCGAATGGATGCCCCGAGTGGATCTTGAGACCACTAAAACTGCATCAGCGGTGGAGGGGACGGCGCTGGTGAAAATCGGCAGCCTCCCGCACAGCTTCCCTGACGGCGATCCGGTGCTCAAGCAGTTCTATCTGGTCCTGACCGCCAAGGATGCGCAGGGTAAAGTACTGAATGAAGAGACCAAGCAGTTTGGCTTGCCCTACGACAAAATTCTCCGAGGTCCGATTCCCGATCCCTTCATCAAGGGAGGCCATACGCGAAAAGTCCCATTTTCACTTGCGATCCCGCCAGGCTCGACCGCCACATCGATTGAAGCGGTCTTAAACTATGCGCTGATTCCGACGCCCGAACCGGCACTGAAGGAGAAGTATCTCGCCACCTTGGCAACTGACAAAGAGCGGGAGCGCGCGAAGAAGATTTTAGAGGAGTACACGCAGCCACGCCTGCTGACCTATCGGGCCAAAACACTCTAGCAGGATGCTGAAAATGGAGGTGGGGTAGCTGGGACGATCCCCATGCTCGCGCAACGCGCGGCTTGAGAAAGCCCTCGTTGGACGCGCGCAGTTGGGATCATCGCAGCCACCCCTTATAAATAACGTAGTAGTTCGCCGCGGCGTTGTTTAGGAAAAGGCGCATCTTGGGCGAAGAGGCTGTCTCGGCAGACTCAGGGCGGGCGAGCGAAGTAGCGGTCAGGGTTGGGTGGGTGAGAAGGTCGCTTTTTGAGCAACCTGCAGCGAATTTGACATCGGTATGATCTAAGAAATAGAGGCCAGAAGGGCAGATGGTAATGCGAAATTCGATTTCTGCGAAGATCGGAATCGGAGTGGTGATGATGGTGGTAGTGTCGTTCCTCTCGCCTTGGTTTGGGAACAGCACGCTCGCGCAGAGCCCTGATAAGTCTCAAACCGCCATCGAAAAGACTTTTCCAAATTCCAGTAAATGTAAACGTTGCCATGAACGTGTGTTTGAAGAGTGGG
>DATDFW010000298.1:0-3982 GCA_036522375.1 Nitrospiraceae bacterium | reverse complement strand
TCGGGCTCGTGGGTCTTCCCAATGCCGGGAAATCGACGCTGATCGCCGCAATCTCGGCAGCACGACCAAAGATCGCCGATTATCCCTACACCACACTGACGCCGAATCTGGCGATTGTTCGCTGGGGAGAAAGGGAAAGTTTTGCCGTGGCAGATATTCCCGGAATCATCGAAGGCGCCCATGAAGGAAAAGGACTGGGATTCCAGTTTCTTCGGCATATTGAACGCACGTCTTTCTTGCTGCATATGATTGATGTCTCGGAGTGGGCCCCTGAGGAACCCGTGAAGAGCTTTGAGATCGCACGTCAAGAATTAGCCGCCTACAATGAACCGATCACGACACGCCCCTTCGCGGTAGTCGCGACGAAAATCGACGTGGCTGGAAACAAGTCGCGATTGCGCCAGTTGCAGAAATACTGTGCAGGTCATCATTACACATGCCTCCCGATCTCTGCCGCCACTCGAGATGGACTGGTTGAACTCGTCACCTACGTCGGACAACGGGTGGCACACCTTCGAACGACACCATGCGAAACGAACTTCTAAGACAGGCTATCCGCATCGTCATCAAAATCGGGAGCAGTCTCGTTGCATCCCGAGACACAGGGCTGCGTCCGGAACAGATTGATCGGCTCGCCGATGAAATTGCGGCACTCCGCTCAAGCGGACGTGAAGTCTTGATCGTCTCCTCTGGCGCGATCGTGTCCGGCATCAAGAAATTAGGCCTGAAGGAATACCCCAAGAGCCTCCCCGTGAAGCAGGCGGCTGCGGCAGTCGGCCAGAGCCGGCTCATGTGGGCGTATGAAAAGTCGTTTGAGCGGCTCGACCTCAAGGTGGCACAAGTCCTGCTCACCCATCATGACCTCGCCGATCGGCGGCGGTTTCTCAATGCGCGCCACACCCTGACTGCATTGATCGGATTCGGCGTGATCCCCATTATCAACGAAAACGATACCGTATCTGTGGATGAAATCCGCGTGGGAGACAACGATACTCTGGCTGCTGACGTCGCTCATCTGGTCGACGCGGACCTCCTGATCATCCTATCCGATATCGACGGCCTCTTTACCGAGGACCCGCGCAAGAACCCCGCAGCCACGCTGATTCCATTGATCTCGGATGTTACCGAAGAGCTTGAAGAGCAGGCCGGTGTCTCCAGCACGTTCGAAGGAACCGGAGGCATGGCCACGAAAATCAGGGCCGCCAAGAAGGTCAGCGAATATGGAGTAGCTACCTTGATCTTGAACGGACAAGAGGCCGGCCTCCTCCCAAACGTATTGGCCGGCGGACCTGGTGGCAGCCTCTTCCTCGCAAAGGAACGTCGATTCACCAGTCGAAAACATTGGATCGCCTTCACACTCAGGCCGCGAGGAAAGCTGACGCTCGACCCCGGAGCCGTAGAGGCGCTGGCCCGACGAGGCAAAAGTTTATTGGCATCCGGTATTCTGGACGTCAGTGGTCCGTTCGATACAGGAGATGCGGTCAGTTGTCTCGACCGGGATGGCAAAGAATTCGCCAAAGGACTCGTCAACTTCTCCTCCGACACCTTGGCACGGATTAAAGGGCTCAGAACGATCGAGATCCAACAGCAGCTCGGCCCGCAGGAATATGAGGAAGTCATCCACCGGGACAACCTGGTCATTCTGGACCAACGTTAACGCGTGGGTGACACTGCATGAAACTGGGGCTCCTTGGCGGCAGTTTCAACCCCGTGCACGATGGTCACCTGGCCATCGCACGTCACACACGCGAAGCCCTCGAGCTCGACCAAATCCTCTTTATTCCCACGAACCACCCCCCTCATAAGCCGAACGGCAGTCTGGCGGCGGCCCAAGACCGCTACGAAATGGTCCGCCTTGCCATCGCTTCAGACCCTTTTCTCGCCATCTCAGATGTGGAGCTTTGTCGGCCAGGTAAGTCTTACTCCATCGACACCATTCGGCTCCTGCAGCAGAAATTTGGACCGCTCACTCAATTGTTCTTCCTAATCGGGCTCGATGCCTTTCTGGATTTCCCATCCTGGCGCGACCCTCGGGCGTTGCTGGATCTCTGTTCATTCGTTGTTCTCTCCAGGCCAGGCCTGTCGTTTCGTTCTCTCTCAACCGTCCCATTCCTTCCTCCAATTCCATACCCTTCGCTAGCTGACTTGGATGCAGGGCGGATTTTCCGAATCGAGGCGTCGCTCGGAAACCAACGCCTGATCTGCCTCAAACTACCGCCCTCTCCGATCTCCGCATCGGACATTCGCGCCCGAATCCGCCAAGGACTCCCTGTGGCAAATCTGTTGCCCCCCTTAGTGGAATCTTATATACTCCAACATCATCTCTACCAAGAGGAGTGCAATCGTACGAACAGCTAGGTCTACGGCCCTCGCCATTGCCCGAGCCATGTGCGAGAAGAAGGCCACCGATGCTCTCATCCTTCAGGTAGCCCCACTGACCACTGTTGCAGACTACCTGGTCATAGGCTCGGCGGATTCGGATCGCCAAGCGAGTGCCATCGCAGACCATATCAGCGGCATCCTCTCACGTTCCGGCTCCAGGCCGCTGAGCGTCGAAGGCAGAGGATCTTCGCAGTGGGTTCTGATGGACTTCGGCGATGTCATTGCCCATATTTTCAGGCAAGATGTCCGGAAACATTACGCACTTGAACGGCTGTGGGCCGACGCAAAACGCATTGCCATCCCTGGCGTGCCAACTGCCGCAAAACCGGCTGTCACCCCACGGTCCATGAAGCGGAAAAAGACGCCAGCCAAAACGAAGGCCTAGACCAATGCTCCGACTGCTCACCACCATCTTCCTCGTCAGCGCCGGTATTTTCCTCTACAGTTACTTCCGCGAATTGAATCCTGGGACGGTCGCAGTCCGAACCAGTCCCTCCATTCAGTTCGAACTGAGTCCTGTCACGCTCATCGTCTTCTCCATGGCTGTCGGCGCTGTGCTCGTGGCATTGGCAGTCGGCATGCGGCAAACTGCCCATGTCATCGGCAACTGGCGAAGCACGCGGCTGTTGCGGCGCAGAGAAAAAATCGATGCGCTCCATCGTGAAGGCACCCATGCCTTCATGTCGAAGCGTACTGTTGAAGCCATCAGCCTGTTCGAAAAAGCGTTGGCCATGGAACCTAATCGTGTCGATTCGCTGCTCTGGCTGGGAAACATTTACCGCGCGGAAAACAACTTCGCTGAAGCGATCCGCCTTCACCAACGGGCCAATCGCGTCGATGATCGCAACATCGAAATTCTTCTGGAACTGGCCAACGATTTGGAGGGCGCCAAGCGCTATGAGGATGCCCTGCAGGCCTTACACAAGATGCTCAAGATCGAACCGGATAACCTCACGGCACTCATCCGCAAGCGAGATCTGTTGATCCGGCTGGAAAAATGGAGCGAGGCACTAGAAATCCAACATCGTCTCCTCAAGGCCAACCTGCCTGAGCCTGAACGTCTGGCCGAGGCTCATCTCCTCACTGGCTGTACCTATGAGGTCGGGCGCCAACTGTTGGAACGAGGGCACCCCGACAAGGCACGGCGTTACTTTCGTGGCGCCATTAAAAAAGACCGAACATTCTTGCCGGCCTACATCGGCATTGGCGAAATCTTGATCCGGGAGGGCAAGACTAAGCAGGCAGTTGAAATTCTCAAGAAGATCTATGCCAAGACCCACAGCATCATCATCCTGCACCGCCTGGAAGAACTCTTTCTCGAACAGGGCGAGCCCAGCGAAATTATTCGTGTCTATCAGGAGGCGCTTCGACAGGACCCGAATAATCCCGCTCTGCAGTTCTATTTAGGCAAGCTCTACTACCGACTTGAAATGGTCGACGAGGCCTTCGACATCCTTTCGACGGTAGAAGGGATACAGGACCAGTTGGCCGACTATCACAAGATCATGGCTAATCTCTATCTTCGCAAGCAGCACATGGAACAGGCCGTTGCTGAGCTCAAAAAAGCCATGCACTTCAAGAAACGAGTGCTCGTTCCTTA
>DATDFW010000297.1:0-3345 GCA_036522375.1 Nitrospiraceae bacterium | reverse complement strand
GAGCCATCACCGTGCCGGGAATGGTCTTGTCGCAGCCTGACAAGGCCACGACCCCGTCAAACAAGTGTCCACGAGCCACAAGTTCGATCGAATCGGCAATTACCTCACGGCTGATCAACGAAGCCTTCATCCCCTCAGTTCCCATCGAGATGCCGTCAGACACCGCGATGGTGTTGTATTCGATGGGGGTGCCGCCCGCAGCTCGAATACCCGCTTTCACCCGTTCCGACAAGCGGCGCAGGTGAAAGTTGCAGGGCATGACTTCGATCCAAGTGTTGGCGACGCCGATGATCGGACGCGACAAGTCTTCGTCCGTGAATCCAACGGCTTTCAACATCGCTCGGGCCGGCGCTCGATCGGGACCGGCGAGCAAATTGTGGCTCGTGAGTTTCAACTCTTTCGGCACGGCGTGATTACTTTCCCTTCTTGCCTGATTGTTTCTTCTCGTCCTTCTTCGCGTCCCTGTCGATCACGGTGCCAGCGCCCGTATCGACATGGACTTCGCGACGCCCGCTGTGACGACTTCCGGCGTTCTCATGATGCACCTCCGTGCCGGCCGGCCTGATGGTGTTCTGTGAAGCAACGACAGCAGTCTCAGGGAGAATGAGTGCCTTTCCCATGGGCTGACCGTGAAGCAGAAGAATCCACCGATTACTCTGATGTGTGAGCCTGGCGCGATATTGAGTTGAGCCAGGTTCGCTTGGGTAGATCAGAGAAACGCGCTATTGCACATATGTGCCCGATTGAGGCGCCGGCTTAGCGGCATCATCGCCACCCATGTGAGGATTTTTCATCGCGCCGCCATGAGGGTTGCCGTAGCCCCTTCCTGCATCCATGTGCTGCTGCATCGCTTTGTCATGCTCCGTCTTCTCCTTCGCACGCTGTTCCGAAGTCAACAGGGCTAGCACATCCCGCTTGGCCTTGATGGAAACCATGCGTAGGCCGACTTGCAGATTATGGCTCTCTTTCAGCTTGGATTCGACCGCTCCCAGGTCGGACTTTTCCTCATCGGTTAAGGCTCGCACTTCACGCTCCGCGACTTGGATGTCGGCTTCGGTCTTGATACGGGTCTTATCCAGGTTGAGTTGCATGGTTTTGAGTTTTGTCACTTGCTCTGCGGTGAGCCCGAGTTGTTGTTCATGCTTGAGCAGGTGCCGTATCAGCTGGCCGGTGCCGCCGTGCTTCATGCTTGTGCCATATCCACCCATCGAGCTATGTCCGCTGCCTCCGTGTCCGTAGCCTGGCTCATTGGCCCAGACTGTAGATATCCCAACAGTCAGAGCAAATACCGATGCGACGCCCAGCGTCACGATAGCTTGTGTTCCCTGCTTCATACCTGCCTCCTTAGGTTAAACCGAATGAAGACGTCAAATCCCACAATGACGAACATCCCTGTAGTCCGTGCCGCCGATTGAAGAAGAATTGTACCGATGTGTAGCCATCAACAGTTCCTTCACAAATGGGGCATATGTTTCTGTGCAAGTTGATTCATCCACTCCTTGCATAAGGCTCCGAAAGTCGGGTGGTTGTAGCTTGCCAGATCAATCCATACAACGCAAGCCAACAACACACCTCGACAGGTGCATGCTTTGGATCACATCACGATGGAAAAAGTTGCGGGTCGTTCTCACATGTTGCTGAGTTCAGGAGCGTCAGGAAGGTGATCTGCGTCGGGCTTGGGCGAGCAGCTCGGCACGTGGGTCCGGGTGTGCGATGGCCCTGAGGTGATCATATAGTTTGAGTTCCGCATCGGTCGATGAGGGTGGCATCACGATCTGAATCGTCAGGAAAAGATCGCCGTGGGTGCCGTTCGCCGCCGGGAGGCCCTTGCCCTTGAGGCGAAGTTTACTGTCGGCCCGGCTCCCTGGCGGAACCTTCATCCGGACCGGCTCCATCAGCGTCGGGGCCATTACCTCGGCGCCTAACGCCGCTTCCCATGGAAAGACGGGGAGGGACACATGAATGTCGCTGCCTTGCCGGCGAAAAATCTTGTCAGGAGCGATCATCACCCGTAAGTACAAATCACCGGCTTTTCCGCCGTTAGCACCGGGTTGTCCCTTCCCTGCCACGCGAACCCGCGTGCCATCCTGTACTCCGGAGGGGATTCGCACTTCGATTGTATTGGGGTGCAGAGTCGCGCCATGCCCCTGGCAGGTTGGACAGGGACGTCCACGAAGAACTCCGCTGCCCTGGCAGGTTGAACAGGGAACAGGCTCTTGCAGGGTCACGCGTTTCGTCACACCGGTAAATACCTCGGTCAGTGTCAGTTGCACCTCCGTTTCGAGATCCTCTCCCTGCATGGCAAATCCACGGCCATGACCGGTTCGTGCTCGTCCGCCGAAGAGATTTTCAAAGATGTCGGAGAAGCCTTCAGCGCCGAACGGAGTATTTTGGCCGCCCTCTCTGCGGGCGCCGGCATGACGTCGCGCTTGCTCATAGGCCTCGGCCTGTTCCCAGTTCGATCCAAATTGATCATATTTCTTTCGTTTGTCCGGATCGCTCAAGACTTCGTGCGCCGCGTTCAACTCTTTGAACTTCTTTTCCATCTCCGATTTCTTTGATCCGCTGTGGAGGTCAGGGTGGAACTGGCGCGCGAGACGACGATAGGCCTTCTTGATGTCATCCGCCGAGGCAGATTTGGAGAGACCGAGCACTTGATAGTAGTCGCGTTCAGAAGCAGCCATAAATAATTGCTCTCAATGTGAACTACCTGCCAAATAACATAAGACCGCAGCTTACGGGGTCAATCCCTTCTTTGCAAGCAACGAACTGTCCAGAGTGAAGCCTGACCCAACCGGTTCGGTGAGTGTGATTATCCATGATGGCATCAGCGCTTCGCCGAAGAGTTTGGACAACTGGCTCGACAGAATACCTAGGTGAAAAAATGGTCCATCCGTAAGCCCGATTGTATGGCTCCGACGGGTGTGGCGATGGGAAAATCCTGCGCGTGAGCCGGGTGTAAGGCTGCCAGGCCCAGTAAGAGCATGGCTCCCAGTCTGAGTGCGAGAATGCATGAGTATTCTCTGAGTGAGATTATCATCAGTCTTCTAACAGGGGGGTGGTCTTACGACGCGTGGGTCTTTGCCCGCGCCATCATGTTGCAGTAGGAGCAGACTTCGGCTGTGGTAGGCTGGCTGCAGGACGCACAGGGGTGAAGAACGGCCCGGTCTTTCTCCGTCATCGTGGTCGCGGTGGGCTGCTTGTTGCGTTGCTTTTCGAGAAAGCCCCAATAGAACGTCTGCTTCGTGCCCGGCGACTCGGTCTCCAAACGATTCAAAACCTCCTTGTACTGGAGCATCTTGGAGCCCTTGGCCATGGGGCATTCCTCGACGATATAATCGATCC
>DATDFW010000296.1:0-4678 GCA_036522375.1 Nitrospiraceae bacterium | reverse complement strand
CCATCAGGAGGACGGTCGTCTTCGGATTCTGCGCTACGTCGCGCACGTTCGCGACGTGTCCAACCAATCCTTAGTGATGAGATTTATCCTTGGCTGCGCCCGCCAACTGACGGCGTAGCGCGAGATTCTCTAATGCCCGGTTCACGACCGGGTCTACCATCTGGAGGTCCACGGTCTTAATGATGAAATCGTAGGCCCCAAGTTTCATGGCTTCAACCGCTTCCTCGACTGTTCCATACGCAGTCAGAATGACGACCATGGCCTCTTGCGATTTCTTGCGAAGTGCCTCCAGGATCTCGATCCCCGTTCTTCCAGGCATTTTCAGATCCAGGAGAATAAGATCGGGAAGGCCTTGTTCAACCGCGGCCAGCAATTCATCTCCTGACTTGAAGGCCTTGACTTGATGCTGGCTCTGGGACAATCGCTTGACAAGTGCGTTAAGAAGCACGGGTTCATCGTCTGCGACATAGATGCTAGCTGGCATTGCGGCACTCCTTTCTATCTGGTTCGGTCTGTATACTGACGCGGTGTTCGGGCACCATCGTGCGTCCTCATGCGAATGCGATGGCGCTTTCCTGGTATTTGATGCGATAGGCCAGAGCGTGGTCCGACAGGCCACGGAAGCGGTCTGTCCCGACCAGGACACAGGTATGCCCGGCTTCGATGGTGCGATCCTGGAAATTGTGCAAATATTCCATGGTGGTATGGTCAATAATTTTCCCGGCCAGAATGAGCATGTAGTTGGCTTTGGTGCCCTCCGGCACCACGATCTTCTTGAGCGCCGCGTCGAGTTTCACCAGATTCATGCAGGTAATCGACGACAGGTAGATCTTGTAGGGATTCTTCATCTCGCCCATGGTGCCCCGTAACACCACGTTTGCCGACACGGTCATCACATCACGAGACCCAGCGCCGTCTCCGATTCGAATAATGGGATTGCCGAACAATTCTTTCAATCCGGCCCCTATCCCAATGGTTGGGGACACTCGTACGACATCCTTTACGAGCAGGACTACCTTCGTCAGCGTGCCGACAATCATGCCTTCCAACAGGTCCGAGGTCCACAACGTCACCACGACATTGACCATGGCGATAAACATCTGTTCCTTGCCCACCGAGAAGATCCGCTGGAAGACTTTGTGCGAGCACAGTTTCCAACCGACCCACATGAGCAACCCGGCCAGGGCCGATTTGGGAATTTGATTGATAAGGGAGGTGGCGAACAACAGGAAGATCAACTGAAAGATCGCATAATAGAAGTTAGCCCAGAGGGTGCGGCCCCCGACCAGCATGTTGGTCGTACTCTTCATCCCGCCGGGGATGATCGTCAACCCACCCAACAGGCTGGAGGCAGTGTTGGAGACCCCCATGGCCCGCAAGGTGACATTGGGGTTCGATTTCCGTTTAAACGGATCGATTTTATCGATGGCTTGAATCGTCGCGAGCGACTCGGTGCCGTCGATGAGGGTCAGCGTGATAATGGTGAGTAAGAGCGGCCAATATAAGCTTGGTGTCGTAAAGGCTTCAGTAAATTTCGGGAAGACAATCCCATGTTCAAAAATATCGCTGGGGACGTGAATGAGGTATTTCTCCTCGACACCGATGAACCACGCGGTTATGCCAGCCATGCCGATCACGACGAGGGGCACCGGAATGAACTTCGCCCAGGCTGCTTTGATATGGGACAGGATGCTCGTTATCACAAAGAGGAGAATTAATGTCGCGGCTCCAATGGCGCAGATCAATGGATTCAACACCATAATTTGTTCGGGAACAGAAATGATGGCTTTGGGAATGGATTTGATGGGCGGGATAATGACCCCGAGAAAGGCCGGGACTTGTTTGACGATGATCAGCATACCGATTGCCATCAACATCCCTTCGACCACCGAAATGGGAAAGTATAGCGCGAATCTCCCGGCGTCGAAGATGCTGAGGATCACCTGGACAACCCCGACTAGACAAATCGCCACCAGCAAGAGTGGATAACCCACTTCCAAATTTCCATCGCCCAACAAGATCATACCGGCCAACAGCGCCGGGGCCAGGCCGGCGGCCGGGCCGCTGATCGTAATATAAGCGCCGCCGAGGAAGGGGAAGACAAATCCGGCAATGATCGCCGAGATCAGTCCGCAGACCGGCGGAGCCCCGGAGGCGATCGCAATTCCGAGCGAAAGCGGGATCCCCATCATGGCGACTTGCAGCCCCGCCATCAGGTCATACTTCCAATGTTTCAACCCCTTCACTCCGTTTTCGGGTTTCTCCATTGGTTCTTGTGGAACATCCGTGTCTAGCGTCTGGGTTCCATGTGCTGACATACAGTTACCTCCTAAATTTCCCGTTTCCCTGTTATGCCTTACAGTGTATTTTCTCCGGTAGAGTTTCTAAATCATTGCCCACTTGGCGATGAAATCCATTCTTGTCACAGCTACATCCGACTTTCATTTTTGTATCACGCCATGGTGAGGATTACGGCCACGATTACAATTAAATAGGGGCAAGCTCATCACCAGACCTCTTCCCATCCGTCACAGAGCGGATGAGGGTCTACGCACAACCAATGCCACCAGAGAGGCCTCATAACCGGGGCGCTGTGTTGCAAGGTAATGCCATGTCAATAACTGCAAATGCAAGATTTTAAATAAAAATGTGGATCATAGGCAATAGGGATGAAGAAGTGAGCGATTTATGTCTTGAGCAGATTCGCACTGTGCGCACTGTGCAATATCGCTCGACACGCGCTCTCTCGCTCCAGTTTTAATCGATAGTGGCTGTTTGAATATCTTCCTTGCAATCGTGCACCCGTCACGTCATCTTGAAGGCCATGACTTAGTCCTGCCCCGCCAGACGAACTGGCATGTTCTGAAATCTCTCGCCGATTCAGCCGCGGCCTAGCGATTCCTGACCGTGCCATGCTACACATAAACCGATGCGACTCTTGCGCACGCTGGAAGAATTATCGTTCGACAATGGCTATGCCCGCTTGCCTGAAGCGCTTTATGCCAAGCTGAATCCCACCCCATTTTCATCACCTCCATATCTTGTCAGTTTCAATCCCGAAGCGGCCGAGTTGATCGACCTTGATCCGGAGCAAGCGAAGCGTCCGGAGTTTGCCGGGGTGTTTGGAGGGAGTCTCCTTGTGCCGGGGATGGAGCCGCTGGCCATGCTCTATTCGGGCCATCAATTTGGAGTCTACGTCCCTCAGTTGGGGGACGGGCGCGCGATCCTCCTTGGGGAGGTACGCAATGAGCGGGGCGAAAAGTGGGATTTGCATCTGAAAGGTGCGGGGCTTACGCCGTTTTCGCGCGACGGCGATGGCCGGTCGGTGTTGCGTTCGGTTATCCGAGAGTATCTCTGCAGCGAAGCGATGCATGGTCTTGGGATCCCGACGACTCGGGCGCTCTGTCTCGTCGGGAGCGACCATCGGGTCTACCGAGAACAGATCGAAACCGGCGCGATGCTTGTGCGGATGGCGCCATCTCATGTGCGCTTCGGCACCTTTGAGATCTTCTATTACCGGAAACAGCATGACCAGCTCAAAATCCTCGCCGACTATGTCATCGCGAATCATTTTCCTCATTTGGCTGATGGCCCGGATCAATATGTGCATTTATTTTCCGAGGTCGTCGAGCGCACGGCGAGATTGATTGCGCAATGGCAAGCTGTCGGCTGGGCCCATGGGGTCATGAACACAGACAATATGTCCATCCATGGGATTACCCTGGATTACGGTCCATTCGGGTTCATGGACGACTACGATCCTGGTTTTATCTGTAACCACTCCGATCACAATGGCCGCTATGCCTTCAATCAACAGCCCTATATCGGTCTCTGGAATCTCAGCTGTCTAGCGCAGGCGCTGTTACCATTGGCTGAAAAGGAAGATCTCAAGGCTGCACTGGATCGTTACACACCCCTGATCGAAGGACGGTACATGGAATTGATGCGGGCCAAGTGTGGACTCCTCGAGACAAAAGAAGAGGATGTGTCCTTGATCCAGGACCTCTTGGCACTCATGCACTTACACCATGTCGACTACACGATCTTCTTTCGTGCATTGGGCCTGTTTCGGACCGGATCTCCAGCGCTGAACGAATCGCTACGAGATTTCTTCTTGGATCGGGAGGCATTCGACAAGTGGGCTCATCGGTACGAGGACCGGTTGCGCGAAGAGCGGAGTCGCGACGCCGACCGCCTTGGGCGAATGAATCTCGTCAATCCCAAATACGTGCTCCGCAACTATTTGGCGCAGACAGCCATCGAGAAGGCACAGCAGAAGGACTTCTCTGAAATCGATCGCCTATTAACCCTACTGCACAATCCCTACATGGACCAACCAGGTATGGATGCCTACGCGGCTCCTCCTCCCAACTGGGGCAAGCATGTAGCGGTCAGTTGTTCTTCCTAAAAAACATCAATCACCGAATACAACTCTTAGTGGACCTGGGTTGACAGGCCTCGCCTCTCCCTCTGATTCTACGATCGCCTGTGAGTGTGGCCTAGGCGGGTTGATTGCCGTCATGTGTGGATTGTGTGACGAACATCAATAAATCAACTGGAATTGGGAGCATCTTCAGAGTCGTCCTGAATTAGTTCTTAACCTCTGGGGTCAGTTTTCTCCCGCCATCCACCCTGAGAGCTATCCAAGCTCCGTGTCGATCATTGGCCCGGATCATCT
>DATDFW010000295.1:0-4677 GCA_036522375.1 Nitrospiraceae bacterium | reverse complement strand
GGATCGCATCCTGCTCCGTGTGGTTTCGGTTAACTCGTACTACTTCCATCTCATAGTGCCTTTATCTAGGTTGGATCAGGGAGAATTCGAGTCGGTGGCAACTAAGTTTGCAGAAAACATCAGAGGGGTTGTGCGTCTCTCTCCGGGCCTTAAAGAAGTTACAATCTACACATCACCCCAGGACGGCATTCGAAGCATGATCCCTCAGTTGAGGACGTACCGAGAACAATATCGCCAATTCTTTGCGAGGAAAAGGTCGTCTCGATAATCAAGGAGAAGAGAAGGTGTCAGGTAATTTTCATTCTGAATAGTGACTTCCACCCCGCCCAGCTGCCCATCGGGTCCATTCTCTGCTGTCCCTTCGCTCAGGTTAATTGGCGGGTGGGCTATGGTGAAGACACAGATAAGGGTAATGGATGGCCCATGCCTCGGCCTGAGGCGATCATACTCAATACCATTGCTGGGAGAGAGGAAATTGCGACAACGGCTTCGACCCACTCAAAATTCATGAACAGTGAGGTGCTCTCTAGAAGCTACGTCGCAAGGGCGACTGCTAACCCCGTAACGAGGCCAAACAGAATTTGCTTTGGTCGATAAAGCTTCATCAGGTATCTGCAACCATATCAAAAGATAAGAGCATGGGAGAGAAAGAGTAAGGTCGCTCAGTTCCGCCTGCCCGCCCACAGTGTCGGGGTTTGTTGACCGCAACAAACGAGCCTGCTATCATTCTGCTATCATGATAGCAATGGTAGTGGTGAATGGGAGATAACCATGGCACAAGTGCTTGTTCGACAGTTGAATGATAAGGTGGTTGATCGTCTGAAGAAGCGGGCGAAGGAGCATGGGAGGTCGTTGCAATCTGAGGTGAAGACGATTTTGGAAGATGCCGTGCCTGACTATGAGCGTGCGTGGAAACGGATTGATTCACTTCGGTTGAGATTGAAACGGTCGAGCAGGAAATTCACCAACAGTGCCGATCTCATCCGTGAGGATCGAGACCGGTGAGTCGATATGTGGTGGATGCCAGTGTGGTGATCAAGTGGTTCATTCCCGAAATGCACTCCGAGGCTTCGCTCCAGGCGCGACGTTCAGGCACTCGGCTCCATGTTCCGGCATTGCTAACGCTGGAACTCGGCAACGTGCTTGCCAAAAAGATTCGGCGAGGGGAGCTCACTCGGGCCGAAGGTGATGTGGTCCTGAAGGAGTTGAAGCATCTCCCGCTCCAGCGTCATGCCGACGAGCGACTCTTTCCCGCGGCCTATGGACTTGCGTTGGATACTCAACGGAGTGTGTATGACTGTCTCTACCTTGCCTTGGCCGAAGCGGTTGATGGAATGATGATTACGGCGGATCATAAATTCTATTCGTCGCTTACGGGAGGCACATATGGCAGGCGAGTATTGTGGGTTGAAGACCTGCCACGATCGATGTAATCCTCCTTCTCCGCCGGCCCCACTGCGAGGCCCTATTAGCGGCTCTCTCCGTGGCCCACATTCTTGACGTACTTGTTCCCCAGCGTAGGGTCTCGCGTCGTTTTGGTTATAAGTAAGAGTATTGAATGGCGTCTGCATTTTCCCATGCTTTTGTCGCGTTGACGATGGGGAAGGCCTTTCGGAACAAGGAACTGGGCCTGCGCGAGCTGTCCCTGGGCGCACTCTGTTCGACCGTCCCGGATCTGGATGTGCTTGGGTTTCCACTGGGCATTCAATACGGTGATATGTGGGGCCACCGTGGGATGACCCACTCGGTCGTGTTTGCGGCGTTGTTAGCCGGGATTCTTGTGGCTGTGTGGTATCGGACCAAGCCGGCGGTTGCGTTGACGGGGCTGTTTTTCTATTTCTTTCTCTGCACCGCCTCACACGGGGTGCTTGATGCCTTGACGGATGGAGGGCTGGGCGTCGCGTTTTTCTCTCCATTCGATACGACCAGATATTTCTTTCCTATGCGACCGGTCCTTGTATCTCCCATCGGGGTCAGCGAATTCTTCAGCCCGTACGGTATTCGTGTCCTGGCCAACGAATTCATGTGGATTTGGCTGCCATCCTGCGCGCTGTTCATTGTGCTTCGCGCCATGCAGTGGCTTTGGCCGGTCAAGTCCATGGCACCTCTTTCATAACCATAGCGCTGCATCACGAGCCCTGGGTTGCTGGTCTGGCTGGTTCGATGATACGGAATCTGACTTCATCCACAAGGGTATCTGCAGACGTCTGTTCTCCCGTATATAACCCACAGTGGTAGAGGCCAGGTATCCATCCGGTTTTGGGGGGAGTGAGCATGAAATAGCCCGACTGATCGTTCATGGTTGTCATGACTCGGTCCTGTATGGCAGCGCGTGTCTCTCCGCTCATCTCGGATGTTTCCAGCAGACAGCGTCCTGTGAGGGGGACTGCATCAAATGAGGCCGACACCAGTCCGAAGACCAAATAGATCTCCCGTTGTGTGGCAGGAAAGCTATCTCCAGGATTCAAAGGAATAAATTCATGGGCCCCGGTGGGAAAATCATCTCGCATGACTTTGCCCGCCGGGATGACAAAGCGAAACCAACTGAAATCGGCATCTCTGCCCATGAGCGAGGCTCGTGGGTCCAGTGTTTTTTGCGGTTTAAACCGCTCGGCGGCTCTCGCATACAGTTCTTCCTCAGGAGAAATTCCGGGAGTAGAGGATTCGTCGGTAGGGGTGCGGTCCCTTGCCTCCTCGTCTGCCATCTTTGCCAATTCCGGGACATGGGGTCGCACCTTCTCAAGCCATCGTGCAATTTTCTTTTTATCTAACACACGAGTGTCCGGTGGGAGCTGAACATCCTTGTTATTCTTTTCAAACTCAATGGCCGCGTCGTAGAGGGTTTGAAAATGAACGAACGCATCTTCCCACTGTTCCAACTCTGTCAGACATTGACCCATCCGATAGACCGTATCCACATAGTCTTCGTCGTTGGGATCGAGGTTGGATAACTTTCCAAACACGGTCAGGGCGTCCTTGCACCGACCCAGCTGCATGAGGGTCAGTCCTAATTGATAGTTAGCAAGGGCATCATTGGGATTGAGGGCCAGCATTCTTTGATAGATCGGTTCAGCCTCTTGATAGTGGCCTGTCGAGAAGAGTCTCCATGCCTCTGCGCGAATAGCGGCCCATTCCTTGTGTTGTGCTCCGGTCATATCTTTGCTCAGAACGGGGTTGAAGCGCCTGCCTCGATCGATAGAGTTTCCATGGATTTGTGCGAGCAGATTCTGAGCCGGCAGCTCCAGCGGGGAACCGATGGGCGCCTTGTGCAACACGTCTTGCACGTCATCTTCCGCACCCTGATAATCCAGGACGTCAAACCGTGCCCTGGCCAATGCGAGCCGCCAGCCGATCAAATCCGGAACGAGTTCCACGGCTTTCTTATACGAGTCGAGTGATTCCTCAAGACGGTCGAGTTTTCGGAGGTCCAGCGCCAGCCGCAGATGGATCAAGGGATTCTGGGCATCGAACAGCGCCATGCGCCGTAATTCCGCGATGGCTTCGGTTCCCTGCCCCGATCGAACCAGCACACTCCACTTGGCCCATCGGACATCCAGCGCGGCCGGTATCTTGGTGAGGATCGTCTCATAAGCCTGAATCGCTTCTTCGGGGCCTCGGAATGTGGCAAGAATATCACCGCGCAGTTTCTGCAACATGAGGGCTTCCGGATGGTCGTGGATCCCTTGGTCAAGGATGTCGAGCGCGGGATTGATCGCGCCACTCTCCCATGCTCCTTTCGCACGTGCGGCGACTTGTTCCTCCGGATGTGTCGAGGGATCTTCTGCGAATGCGAAGGGAACCATCGTCAGTGTGACAACAAGCGGCACACCAAGCAGCCTGGCGATGCGGTGATATCTTGGCCGGACAGGACTGTCTTGACTGGAGGATGGAGGGTTTCTCATCGAAATTCACTATACCAAGAAGCTCTGTGATGGTGAAACACACCACGGTATCTTGTGCGTCTCACACCCTTCGTTGCGCGTGCATCGTGGAACTCCACATCGTCGTGCTACACTGCACGCCCATGTTCGACGTCATCCTCTACCAGCCGGAGATACCTCCGAACACTGGCAACATCATCCGACTTTGCGCCAATAGCGGAGTCAATTTGCATCTCGTAAAACCATTGGGTTTTACACTGGAGGACAAGCAATTGCTGCGGGCAGGGCTCGACTATCACGAATTCGCCACGATCACGGTTCACGAATCTTGGACCGAATGTGCGGCGGAGATGAAGGATCGCCGTCTGTTTGCTGTCTCCACCAAAGGCACCCAACGGTATGACATGATTGACTATGCCGCAGGCGATGTCTTTGTGTTTGGTCCGGAAAGCCGCGGGTTGCCATGTGAGATCTTGGGGGCGGTCGCAGAACAGCGGTGTATCCGCATACCCATGGTACCGGAAAGTCGGAGCCTCAACCTCTCCAACGCAGTGGCGGTGGTCATCTATGAAGCCTGGCGGCAGGTCGGATTTGGAACGTGCCGGTAAGAACGCGAACGATGTGAAGCTCCTTCTGCACTGCTTTTGCCAACCGCTTCAAACCTCGAAACGCTAGACAAGCTGCCTGGCTCGTCCCACACTGGTGCAGTACAGCACATGACCAGATGGGTAAGTACAGGCCTGGACGGCATCGTGTAAGTCGGGAGGCTATCCATGAAGAACGATCGCTGGTGTTA
>DATDFW010000294.1:0-6139 GCA_036522375.1 Nitrospiraceae bacterium | reverse complement strand
TCTTCATCGGAAAAGCAAGTAGGGCGAATCGTATCAAAGCGGTATAGGGAAAAATTCAGGAGGAACAGTATGTCGTCGCATGGAACCCAGACTCTGGAAGTGGATGCCTCACTAGAGAAAATGGAAAAACCTGAGAACGGGGTCAAGGGGCTAAAGCATTGGCAGTATGACCTGATGGCGGGCTTGCAAGTCGCGATGATGGGAATCCCTCTCTCGCTCGGGATTGCAATCGCCTCCGGGGCGCCGCCGGTCTGCGGGCTGATCTCGGCGATTATCGCCGGCTTTATCTTCCCCTTCCTCGGTGGCGCTTATATCACGATTAGCGGACCGGCCGCCGGCCTGGCTCCGGCGCTGTTGGCCGGGATGATCACGTTGGGGAATGGTGATCTGGCCGTGGGCTATCCGCTCTTGCTGGTGGCCATTGCGCTCGTCGGGGTCGTCCAGGTGATCTTGAGCATCTTCAACGCCGGGCGGTTCGCGCTGTATTTTCCCATTTCGGTGGTCGAAGGCATGTTGATGGCGATCGGCATGCTGATCATCGTGAAACAAGTCCCGGCCTTTCTCGGGGTTATCATCCCCCCCATTAAATCCATTCCCAAAGCCATTGCGTCTATTCCCGAACAAATCACGATGATGAATCCATTGATCTGTACCATAGGAGCCGTGGCCCTCTTCCTCCTCTTTTTTCTGAGCGGAATTCTGTCCCGCATCCAAGCGACGTGGGCGAAGCTCGTCCCCGTGCCCATGGTCGTGATCGTCCTGGGCGGCCTGGCCTCGTGGATCATCGGCATCGACGAGAAATACCTCATTCATGTACCCCTCAATGTGTTTGAACATGGGATCGTCTTCCCGAGTTTTGCTGAAGCCTTTTCCAGGACAGACTTATATGGGTCGTTCCTCATCATCATTATCACGCTGGTCCTGATCGACGGGACCGAGTCGCTCGCCACGATCCAAGCCATCGATAAGATCGATCCCTTTAAACGCAAGTCGAACCCCAATGTCACCTTGCGGGCCATGGGGATCTCCAACACCGCCTCCAGTCTGTTGGGCGGATTGACGATCATCCCCGGCGGGTTAAAAAGCACGGTGAACATGCTCGCCGGAGGCCGCACTCTCTGGGCCAACTTCTACTATGCCTGTTTCCAGTTGATCATCCTGTTGTTCGCCGCAGCCCTCATGAATTATGTGCCCAAATCTGCCCTGGCGGGACTGCTCATGTGGATTGGCTGGAAACTCTGCTCGCACAAGGTCTTCAAGCGGATCTTCTCGGTGGGCAAGGAGCAAATGTTTATCGCCATGGTCAATGTCGTGGTGACCTTGTGGACCTCGGACCTCCTGGACGGCATGATTGTGGGCACGCTGACAAAGATTGTCCTGCTCGTGAAGGATGTCGTACAGACTTCGGGCAAGGAGGCCTTGGCCGAACCGGCCTCCGGTGGGGTGTGGGCCGGATTGAAAGAATTGTTCGGCAATCCCATCATCAGAATTGGAGATGGCCGCGGGTCTCGAGAGGTAAGGACCGTCTCGGCCAACGTGGTGTTACGAGGCACTGTTGGCGAGATGAAGAACCCCTACAAAATCTACCTGGCATCGGTGACTTGCATGAATTTGGTGAAACTCGACGCGGCGCTCAAGAAAATCGTGGTGCCGGAGGGCACGAAAGCCAATTATATGATCATTTTGGCCGGGAGGATTATTGACCATACCACCATGGAATATTTGCATAATTTCCAGGATCGCACCATTGAAGCCGGACATACTTGTGTCCTCGTCGGGATGGAACGCTTCAAGGGCCTCTCGGATCACGCGCTGGCCTATCGCATTAAAGCCACCGAAAGCGCCATCGCCTTCGCATGAAGAGGCACAGCGTGCGCACGTGTCAGGCAGGGAGGCGCACGATGTAATTGGGCGCTGAAGCTTCCGAAACTGTTGCCCGCCTATACGAGCGACTGATGGACGGACGGAAGAAGATGAGCATGCGGATCTTGGTTTCATGGTTGCGTGGAGGCTCCATGACGGTCAGGGTAGCAACAGAGCTGCAACTTTTGTTGTGCCAAATTTGTCCTCGACATCTATACATCATATTGGCGCCACGAAAGGTTCAAAATCATCTGAGGCCCATCAAGCCAATGATATGTTCGTCTAGTTGAGTTTGTGCGGTGATGGGCCTAGGTTCGAGTTCCAACCAGCTCACCATGTTTTACCAAAGTCACAGCCTTCAAACGGATCTTCAGCGGATTTCCCCTTGCCCCGTCGTTTTTCACACCAGGGTCAAAAACCTCTCTTATCGATAGTAGGATGAAGTCGATTTTTCTCTTCTGTTGACATATCCTTCCGCCTGTTCCAAAGACAAGAGCCACTGTCCGTTTACACTCGGGTGTCTCCTGTGAAGTCTCTCACTCACGACTGTCTGCGGAAATCAGTCAGTTCCGCGGTTCTTCGTTCATATGGTAGTTCGGAACAAGACAGTCAGACCTCCTGCTCGAAGGACCAACGCCGCGTGGGCTCAATCGTTTCAGGTTGTATTACGGCCATGTCCACCGTCCCCCTGACTGATGGGACTGTCCATAGTATAAGTGGGGTACCACACCAGCAAAATTAGTTATGTCCTGTCCCGAGTCAAATGGGACAAGTCGTGTTTTGTGTATGACCATTCTCATGGAATCCAACTTTTCGGCAGCGTCCAAAGGTCATGTGCGTGACGAGAACGGCGACCGTCCTATGGATACTACTATCGGACGGGAAGCGGCGGCTAATAGCGAATGTGTTCAGGCCTGCAGGAACATCGTGCGAGTCACCTCCCTTGCCCTTTTATGTACGCTGGCCCTCTCATGGCGTGCCTATATTCCTACCGAGAGAATTTTTGCTTTATCGCCGGTCATAGAAATTTTTCGATCAACGCCGGTCTGGCTTGATTGGATCATCCTGATTCTGAATATTGGGTGTTTGGTTTGGTTGGTCATTAAGCCGTTGCAACGTGCACCGGCCGGTGGAGCCTTAATATGTACGGTATTTGGGGTATTACAAGACCTTCTCCGCTTTCAACCGTACACCTATATGTATTGCTTCACCATTTTATGGGCAGTATTTTTCACATCACGCAGCATCGATGCCCTGAAGATCATGGTGGCAAGCGTCTATGTTTGGGGAGGGGTCCACAAGATCAATGCGACGTTTTTTCTCTCGCTTTTCCCAGAGTTCATCGAGCCGCTCTACCTATTTCCCAAAGAGCCGTCTCTGCTTGCCGCTCTCATCGTTCTCGCCATGTTTTTTGTGCCCGTATTCGAGGCCACGATTGGACTGTTACTCGTATTTTCCCCGCGTGAAAGGCGACTCGCGACAGGTATGGCCTTTGTCATGCTTGTCGTGGTGCTAACGAGTCTCGGCCTGGACGACGATGCATGGAACCTCATCGTATGGCCATGGAATATATACCTGTTTCTGCTCGTCTTCATGCTCTTGTACATGCCTGCGCGTGCCGATGAGAAGGTTCATCTCCGGTTTGATATGCCCACGCTTGCGACGATTGTGTTGTTTTCGATCACCCCAGCACTTGCCCTTTTCGGCTGGGGGCATTCCTACCCTGCGTTTAAACTCTATTCCGGGAACACTAAAAGGGCAGAAGTTATTTTGTCGCAGGATGAAAACATGGCGAGGCTGCCGAACAGTCTCAGACAATTGATCGGTCGTGCGCACAGGCTGCCATTAGTCGATTGGACAGCCGATGAGTTTGAGCTTGTTGTCTATCCGGAGTCGTATGTATTTCGACGAGGGGCGAAGGGGTTGTGTCCATATTTAAGCGATGGGCAACATGCCAAACTGCGCGTTTACGATCCGCCGTCTTTTTATAGCATCGACACCACGTATCAGGATTTCCCTCTATGTGCAGAAGAATCGGACTGAGATTACGTGCCAGATCTGATTACAACACAGTATTTTATTATCCTTCTTTCTTTTTCATCATATAAGACACGCCATTGAGAATGGCAAAGAGGACGAATAGCCCCCCCGTGTATATACTGGTCCACGTAAGAAAAGAATTGAGACTTTGATTTTCACCATCAAATATTTGTGGATCTGCAACAAAGTATAGCCCGCATAACGCAGCGACAATCAGCAATCGGAGGATCGCCCTCTTATAGGTGTTGAGTTCTAGTGCAAAAAGAGGCTTGGGGTCCCGACAATGTGGACAGGGACGATGACTGACACTTGCTGTAGATCGGAGTCCTTCTCTTCCTTCGAACATGGTACTTGACGAACGCGGGTCACTGGAAAAGTATTTCGAACATTCCAGTGCCTTGCCACATTTGCGGCAAGGCTCCATAGCCGTTTGTGTTGTTGGTGTGGTCATGGCAGGCATCTCTTTGCGCCGTCACGATTATTTGTACTGCAATTACAATTTATGTATATAGTCAGCGCGCGACCACCGGTAGATCCCAAAATAGACCGCCACAGAGTTCGATCATTTTGGAATTGTTGAACCACTAACATGGTTAATCCTCAGCTCGCAAGCTCGATCATGTCGATTAGCTGTCTCCGAGACGGTTACGTGGGGAGCCCTGCTGTCGTGAATCCTCTCTAGCGTTCCATCATGATCCATGATCCTCGCTTTCATGACCGGTTTGTTCAGAACAGTGAATGACATCGTAGAGCAATGTTCGACACTTTCTACCCGGTTTCACTTCATTTCCAGCCTATCTTCGGTGATAGGTTTATTCACAGTCTAATTTAAGTCAGCTGTTCAGCGGCCTTCAAGAGATGGGTTGTCAGCGACCTGGGATAGTCGAGGACTTCCACTCCCCAACGCCATGATGGGAGGAATCATTGACACGTGGCATCACGAAGGGGTGAAGCGAAGTTAGAGACAAGACTGGTCTCCAGTGTCTGATCTCTTTGGATGTGATAGGATTGAGGCGAGAGGAAGCTTCCTTGTGCCGAGTGTCTTGCTCCCACGTGGTATGCGCGGTGCACCGCTGTGCCCTACTGTTCTCTTCTATTCCGACGAGTGATTAAATAACCACAACCCATTACTAGTGCCAAGAATGCCAAGATTCCCGCCAGTAACCATCCGAGCACACAATGAAAATCCTCTCCACAGGCGTTAAACATATACTCCCAAAACTTGAGCATGTCGGTCTTGGCAAGTAGGTTATTTACAAACATGGTATCTGCTCCTTGGCCCGTCGCTTGGGCGCTAGTATAGCATCTCCGCACTGGGCTTGACAGGCAGAGTGAGGGAGCTGTCCGGGAAAATGGAAATCCCCCTTGGGTGTTTCCCACGAGTCAGAAGCAGCATGTTTTCCATGCTGCTTGAAGGACAAGAGGGCTTGGTTACTGGCTCGGCAATACCAGGAGTTGGAGCAGTGATTGGTTGGCATTCTGGTGTCTCCCTGCTCATCTCATTGACAGGCTCGTTCCTGACCGACTGTGGGTCATTGTTCCCGCAGAGAAGTCTAATCGGATCGCAGCAATTACGTACTGGTGGGTTCTATATTGTGGGTACTTGGTGTGATGTGGAAGTTCGACGGATCTAGAAATTCTCTCGGCAGTATTGTCCTTGATCCTGATCTTGTCTGGCTTCATATAAACGTAAACGCCAGCCCCGTTCGATGCCATCTTATCACTTTTTCAAGTCGTTTGCGCTCATCTGCTGCCGCGATCCATTTTCAAGGACCCATAGTTTCAAAGACCTAGAAAGGACCAAATTGGGCCCATTGAAAACAAGATTGGTTTGTCGGCATGTCGTATTGGATTGTGGCTACTACATTGATGTGGTTGGCTAAATGTGACACTTGACAAGCGATGCGATACTATAGAAGAATGCAAACCTTCACCCCCTCATGCTGGTCAGCGTCGTCACCGAGCACGACGTGTGTTGCGGCGTGGCGGCTGATGACCGGCGCATGGCGAAAGTTCGCGTCGAAAAAATCATCCGACCGTTGTCTACCTGTTGTGGGGCGAGCGAAACGGTTGAAGATGCCCGCTGGAACATCCTCGAGCATCGCGCAACCAGCATGTCCCTGGAGCGATATGGCTGGTGCTTGTTGCGGTACAGTGGTGTGCACAGGAGTGTAGAGAGGTCGTGGAACGCCGAACGACCGCATCGAGAGATTCGACGAGTCATTCGACCAGGTGA
>DATDFW010000293.1:0-5820 GCA_036522375.1 Nitrospiraceae bacterium | reverse complement strand
AGGGCAATTTTTGCCCCACTCATAACCGGTAATGGGGTTTCGTCGGAGACAATTTTCGCAAGACGATCATCCCGAAATCTCCGTATACGATCTGGCAGAGCGTCAGATAATGCGAACGCTGCACGAATTTCCCGCACGTCCATTGGATACTTCTCACGGGTTGTGCGGGCGTAGAATCGACTGCTCATCCTGATCATGTGCGGAGCGGCCCAACTTTTCTGGATCCGGTAGATAATGACCGGCCCATTGGGAAATCCATCAATTTGACGGATAAGAATCCCTGATATCCTTGGATCAACTAGGGTGCGTAGTAAATTGTCCAGTCGGCGGATTTCTTCATCGAGGTTCGGTTGTCCAATGCCGCAAGCCTCCTGTGGTTCTCCAGTGGGTTTGTTGTCAACATCTCGTTTCTCCCTGATGCCATAAACCAGATCTCCGCCGGAGGAGTTGGCGATGGCGGTCACGTCGGCGAGGAACTCGTGATTGTCCTTTTCCGACCTACCCGGGAGGGCCTCCTTATATTCAAGCGTGCGACTCTCTGCTACTGAGTTCGTGATCAGTGATTCAATAATCGCCTTGTCGATTTTGTCGAGTGTCGTATTGATCATGTTGGTTTCCCGCAAAGGCTGATGGCGCAGTCATTCTAGTAAACAAACTCACGTATCAATGTCCCGGGTTAGAATGCTGAGTCCATGGGGGCCGGAATCAGTTTCAGGAGTTCCCTATCCAGATCGGTCGTTTCCAAGAACTTTTTGGCAGCCTTCGGATTGAAGACGATCTGATCAGGTTTTGCTCCCAGCTTACCAATAGCATCTTTGTGCTTCCGTTGTTTCTCTGGATCGTCATTGCAGCGAGAGATCACGAGCAAGCGCCGATTTGCGTCGCCAGCCAAAGCTTGCGATAGGATCTTGTTAATATGGCTGTCACCAAATCCGTAGCCGATGGATACGATGAGTCTGGCCAAGAGGGAGAATTTCCGAAACTCGTAGGTGTAGAAGAGGTATGGATCGGCGGCCTCCAGTTTGAAATCTCGACCGAAGATCACCTCCATTTCTTCCGGTGGAATCCCTTCCGTTTGCTCCAAGGAGTAGAGATTTTTTGCATCATCTCGCTTCCAGTTGATGGAACCATGGAGCTTATAGAGATAAACCTGGGGTGGAGGCGGCCCCGACTCGCTGTCCTCAAATCGCTCCCAGTCCCAAATGAATTTTGAGCCAATGGCAGCGAACCCAGTTTCGACCCTGAAGTCCGCCGAATTCAGCCTCTCCACGCACATGTCATAATTCAGGGAAAAAATCCGGAGAGGAAAGTTCAGTCCCTTTTGGAGTGTAATGAGACCCCGGTAGTATTCAGCCAGCGAAATATCATCAGGTGACATCCACTTTTTCAATTGCCGCAGAATTAGCAGCCTAAACTGACGCACTACTGAAAAATCGCCATGAGCCAGAGTAATGAGTCGTGAGTTCCATGAAGCAATGAATGGATACAGTGGATGGTCTTCGTTCCTCTCCAGTTCATACAGCGTATTAACCAACGTCTCGATGTTGTATTGGACGTTCTCGTTAAACAAACCTTTGAGTCCTTGCGCATAGTAAATCGCACTTTTGATGTGATGGTACAGATCGAGATACGACTTCCATTCAGGACTTTTAACCAGGAGATTCTCGATACGGTCGATCATCATTCCCGATGCCGGTATCTCTGCCTCCACGCTCGCACCAGCACCAAGGAGAAAAATAATGTCTTTTGATTTGCTGGTCATAGACCTCACAAGAACCACGGTTTGAGTCCCTCGACAGCGGGAAGAGGCAATCCTCGCTCCTGAAAATCGTGTACCATGTCTGCAACCAGATGGCAGTAAAACACCGACACGGGTGCACTCTTGGCATTGAACCCACGCCAATTTGCACCCGAGAGATTCACCAAATCCTGGAGTAACAACTCATCGCTGATCTTGTTCTCCTCTGTCACCCGCAGGAAATACAAATGCGTTGGCCCAGGAAACGCCTTGGTCACAGTCGGTTTGTCGGGGAAAATTCCCTCGAACCATACCAAATACTCGCCGTGGCCAAGCTTGACCCGAGTTCCCTCGTAGGGCACGAGACTGTTTACATTGCGATTCGCACCGAAGAAGTGGCTTCTGTGATTCACCTTCACGACTGCGAATCGGCACTGGGCGTTCACGGTAGATTTAGCAGCATCTCGTACAACCTTTTGGATGGCGTCCATTTCACTGTGCTTTAGCTTGAAGGAAGTGTGAACGACAACGTGAGCGAACTGCTGCGCACCCGTTGCAAGAGCGCTGGCCAGATTCTCACGCACCTGAGTCAGATAGTTGTCTTCATCTGCTGCCTGACCGAGCACCTGTATCTTTTGGAACAACCCGCTGGAGTCGGTCATGATCGAGAACGCAAAGTAACGCTCCACAGAAGTCTTACCTATTTCCTTGCGCACTTTGTGTGCCTGACTGATCCCAATGATTAAACACGATTCCCCAGCGGGCCTCACTTTCCACGGCAGCCCCCCGGCTTTGCAGAAAATCTGTAATGCGATGTTGGCCGCTGACCACTTCAACGTATTCTCATCCTGGATTACTCCCAATGTGCAGACCTGGCTTGGTATGCCAGCGTTGCTGAAGACTGCCTTGTGATTCAGGTAGCCCTCCTCATCGTTGTCCGGCATGATCAACACCGGAACGGTTAAAGGTGTCTCCATGCGAACCCGAGCCAATGCCGCTTCCATCGAGACAGGTGAGAAATCAGTCACAACCACGGGGTTAGAATCAATATCAATTGGCGTTTTGAAAATTTGCTCAAATCCAGGGAAGGAGTACCTGGCCCGCTGACCGCCCCGTAGCGTCGCAGCAAGTGTCCGTGCCGCCTGACGATCTCGCTCCCGAAACATGAAGAGCAACTTCGGCGGCCCATCCAGTGGCTTCAACGGCCCGTGATCCTTTAAGCCGAGGAATTGGCTCTTTGAATCGTGGTCGCCACCAAACACGTACACTTTGGATCGCAACTGGTACGCAGGTAATGGAAAACACTCATCGCTCAGGTCGACTGCTGATTTTGCAGTCGGCAGATGCATTGGTGACAACACGTCCCATCGACGTTTGACGAACTCTTGGATCTTCCCGAACCGATCCACATAGCAGTCCAGATTCCGCCGGAAGTTCCGATCCAAACTCAGACTGAGTTGTTGCACTCGACGTGAGAACTTCACTCCTTCTGCTAGACGAAAGTGGAAATCTACGAAGACACCAAACTTTTTCGCAGCACGCAGATGGTATGGGCGAACGATAAGTTGCTCATCACCTTCCTCGTGGTGCTGCATGTTGAAGTGAATCTCACGAAGAAAGCCCCGTTCCGGTAACCAGTATTCGGTCCGGGGGAGCTTTTTTGCACACTGCTGCCCCAATGCCCGAAAAATTGCCCAAGCTGTGAGATCAAAATTCTGTGCTGCCTTCACAACGACAGGCTCGAAATCGGGTTGTGCAGCGAATGCAACCCAGAACGAGGGCCAATCATGTTGATCCCCTTCCTTTGCTGGCAACCGATAACAAGCAATGTCTTGGCCTGCAGGTCTCTCTTCTTGAGGACCGGCTCGCAGCTTCCTGTGAACCTGAAAGTCCGGAATGTCTCCGACGATGGGCAGGAAGTTTAAATGGATGCGATAGTCTTCAGTCATTGCTCATCTCATCTCGTTGTGTCAGTGTTGTGGAACATGCGAGGCATTGATCGTGCATATTGCCAGACCTTGCCTAACAATCAATGCTGCACTGGTACAAATGTGGGGAAACGTCGGGGACAAAACGGCGGGGAACTGTCAATCTGTTTTTGGCTAGGTCGGAATCACATCACATGGCGACATAAGGCGTACGATTCAGCTCACTCGATCATACCGCTTTTTTCGATGCGAGGTCGTCCATGAATAGCAATTCCAGTATCCTCTTCATCGGATCTGTCAATCGCACAACTCCATCCCCTCCCTGATCACGCCGTCACGTCGCAGACCGGAATCGAGCCATGTAAATGGTGTAATGCCTTCTCCGTCGCACTGCGTGGAATTTGCCCCTCGCTTCCCGCTTCACTGGCTCTGACATTCAGCCTTGCTGAGGTAATCTTCCATGAGTTGGGTCGGAGCCGTTGCGGGCGTATCGAATACTCTCTGGGGGCGGCTTGCCACCAGGGCCGCCAACTTTGATTCAATGGCGTTATAGAACTGATCGCTGGCCCGAAAGGTTGGATCATGCAGCAGGCGAGAAATGTATGCCCTGGATACCTTCCCAGCCCTGGCGATGGCTGAGGGTTTCAGGCCAAACAAGACCATAAGGACCTTGAGTTTCTTGCGATTGGCATCATCCATCGCTAAATCTGCCAGTAAACGGAAGTAAATAGGCTGCTGAGCGTCTGTGACCCGTTCTGAAAGCAGGCAAGAGTATATCAGGTAACTGCGGAGGAGTAAAACCGGCGAGTCACCCAAAGCGTAGACGCTGATCCTGGGGACGTCGCCTCAGCCGGAGTCGTATATCAGTCTAAGGGGCAGCAATCGCCATAAATCTGGCCTACCCCCCTCCCCCTCGATGGAAAAGAGGCTGGGAGTCCCATTGGCGGGTGTTCCCTCGGTCGCAGAGGGACGGGGCAGTTTGATGGGATACCAGAAGCAAGTCACGTCATGCTCAGCGTTTATCTAATATGCCAGCTGAGGTATGAAATTTTGAGCGAACTTCATGCAGTCACAATTATGCAATTCCACGGATTCAATCTCCCCTTTGAGTAGTTCTTTTAGCTGCTTCTGACGATTTGTTCCAACACCATAACAGGTGCCAACAATTTCTGTGCAGGCTTTCCACCTCTTGCGGCCAAGCCGATCCAGATTTATCGGATCAAAACCGAAGCCAAGAAAATACACCCGCTGAGCCTCCTGTAAATGAACCTGCGCTTTGCGAAAAGGTTCGGCTTTTTCAATCTCAGAGTCGGTATAAAGGTGGATGTCGTTCGCGGCACCCATGACTACACGAGGATCGCTTATCGTTGGAGTATAAGGTCTATCTTCGGGCCCGATCATTCCGTGCAAATGTAGAATAGGAACACAGGCCAGCATGTTTTTATGTCCATCGTCTGGGCGTTTAGGATAAAACTGCTTGGACATATTGAAAAGAAACTGCTCTAAAGAGCGGTCGTAATTGTAGGTGATGATGCGAACCTCATTAGAGAAAAATTCATGCGTGCGATTGATCCCTATTAACGCATGCCAAAGGTACTTGTACCAAGACTGCTCTAGCACTGTTGGATCTTCTCGCACAAGCAAAGTGGCGGCAATGGCTCGCTTCCCAGCCTTATACAAATCCGGGTTGTCCGCCTTATGATGTGACAAGAACACATCTATGGAGAGCACGCCTCCAAGCGACGCTCTTAATTCGTCCAACGTAGTGGGATCGCAGCCAGTCTGTTTCAACGTCTGATAAAACGAGCCAGCAGTCTTCTTCAGGTCGTCTCGGATAGCGGTGACAAGCTGCTCACCGGTCGGGTATTGCGGACAACTCGCGCCAGCGCCTAACACGAAAACCGTCTTGCTCCTGATCATATTGCCATAGTAGCGGGACAATCGAATACCCGCAACCACTATTCTTGACGGAGGTCTGCGCCCGAGCTTGTCCAGTCCAGCACTCGGAGAGGATGTATGAGTTGCGTAGCTGTTTTACCACCAGGCATAGGGCGCAGGGCATCATAAGGTGGAGAATGTATCACGACCGAGGTTGGCACGAAAGCGTTGATGGACAATCTGTCACCTGCTATAGAGCCTCACACAGAGTGCCCT
>DATDFW010000292.1:0-4785 GCA_036522375.1 Nitrospiraceae bacterium | reverse complement strand
ATTTGTTCACCTCTAACAGAGGAGGGTCTCATGGTCGCGATTCCTAAGGTCATTGGTGTCGGTGTCCTATCGTGCACTTTCTTGCTATGTCTGGGGCTGCCCAACATGGTGTCGGCTGCAGATGACATGAAAGGTGGGCAGGCTGATCAAAAGGACATGATGTTGAAGAAGCCCGCGGGCCATATCATTCAGGGTGACGTCGTGCGCGTGGAATATGGCAACTATGTCGTCAAGCAGAAGGACGGAAAGGAAGTGAGTTTGGAGACAGATAACACGACCCAGATGATGGGACAAATCAGGAAGGGTGATAGAATTGTGGCGACGGTAAACGATCAGAATCACGCGCTGTCGATTCGAACAGTCCCCTAAGCGAAAACTTGTCCTCTATATCTTGACGCGAGTGATCGGAAACCTAGCCATACACACGATGCCCCTGAAGGATTCAATAACCGGGCTTGCGGGGTGGGGACGTGGCTTGATTTGAGTGATTCGCCTACACGGGCTTCATGAAGCGAAGCCGCGAGGAGTGCCCAACTCAGTGGGAATCCTCTTCCTCATCACCGCGTACTCTGAGATCCGCGATTACTCTGTCAAGTCGCTGTTGTTCAGTTCTGCTGATCCGAACAAAAGCCAGTCCGATCAGATGACCGCTCACCCACTGCACACGAGCCCCATCAATTATGAGCGGCGACTTCAGGCTGGGCACAGAGACACGCAATTCCAATAATTGACCCCGTGCTAGGGTGAGTGGAGTTTCAAGCTGGCACCCGCCCACAGAGAGATCGAGCATGATGCCCGTGCCCTCGGTCTTCGTCGGACCTGAAACCGTAGTCTGAAATTGTCCATGGAAGCGTGGCGTGGCCCGCCGATTTTCGATCTTCATGTTTGCGACGGAGAGGCCCTCGACCTTCCCATCAATGATACGTTGGCCAAAATCGATCCCCTGAATATCGGCTTCCTGCTCGGTGGCATATAAAACCTCGGACAAGAACTTACGGGGTTTCACCCCACCGTGCAACCTAACGGAGATAACAATACAAACCTGCCATTTTTCCGATTCGGCAACATATCTCGGAGATGACAGAATTGCGTACCCTTCATACAGAACCGTCTTGCCCATAGGCGCCATTGTACTCTTTTAACAGGATCCCTTCTTCTCCAAATCTTTAGACTGCCATATCGTATGAGTTCCGTTCTTCCCGCCGCGACACCGACAGTGCGGCGTCACGCTCCGTGGGCTCTAGACAAAGGTGAAACTCAACTCTGAGGAGGCTGGATTGGCTAGTGTGGAATATTCTCACCGTGGCGAAGATTGCAGTCTTATGGCAGTGTATAGGTCATCTTCGGCCAATGTGCACTTCCATAGATCAGTCCCTCTTGCAAGTCTTCAATAATGATACCGCCGACGTAAGGAGTCTTCCCCGTAATACCCTTGAACCCGCCCTTACCCCATAGGAATGTAAACTCGCCTTTGCATTCGTCTTTCTTTCCCACACATCGAATTTCCCCATACGCGATGTCCTTGCCTTCATGCGCCTTCATGAGGCAGAGAGCCGTATGCAGATCTTCTTCGATCTCATTGATGCGGAAAATCGCCTGACAATCCAACTGAGCCGCATGGACCTGCGCAGGGACCGAGCCTTCGGGAAGATGTTTCACAAGCAGGGTCCCACTCACCGTGCCGCTAAATATTCTGTCCCCATCCCCCAGGTCCTCGACCACGCCGTTCCCTTTCCAGCTCACGGTGGCATGACCCGCTTCGATACGTTTTGCTTCGGCCCAACCGAAGAGCCCCAGACTCATAATAAGTAGGATGATTATCGTATTGATGGATTGTCTGAATCGCATGACTTCTCCCCCCATAATTACATTACGGTGCCGCATGAATCCGAATCGAAGACATTGCGGCCAGCGCAAGCTTCAAGACCATACAATACCTCTTCGCCTGTAGGGAAAGCACTCAAGGTTCCCCTCGGCGAGGTGTGGGTGGAGTAGCCGGATGTAGGTACGCCACCTCATGTGCGTATCTCAAGCCAACGCTAGAATTCATGGAGAATATCGCGCCGTAGAGGAATGAGAAAGGGGAGGTTAACACTGACTTGCGAGCGGGACCGGCTTTACTTCAGGGTTTCCCTCAAGATTGCGCGCTGCCTCACAACCTTCAAGAGATTGTTTGATGAGCGTGATTCCGACGGTCATCGCAGTAATGAGTACTAATATATACATGGCAACCCGCACAGGTCTCAGATGGAAAGTGTGGAGCGCGCTGGCTACATAGAGATACAAGGCGAACCCCAATACCGTCAGCACAAACAAGGCACCGAAAAAGACCATGATAATGCTCGAGATCTCCTCCGCAGCTTGGGAGGGCTCGAAGAGTTTGAGGGCAGTGAGCCTTGATGAGGAAGATTGCTGCATCGGGGATGACTATAACAGTCCCACACATGCAAAAACTAGGTGCTTGCCTAGCGTCGAGGGGAATCGGAAGTACGTAGAATTTTGGCATACACCCTTACCAGGAGGTTCTTATGGTCCATTGTCCAAAAGTCGTCAGTGTTCTTACGTCTGCTTTCGTCTTAGGGCTCGGTTTATCCTCTGTTGCACTGGCCAGCGAAAATTCGTTAGCGACGGATGAAACTAAAGCGGAACAAAACGCCGAGAGGAAAGGCAGCCTTCCTGGCCTCCTCAAGCAAGATGCAGACACACGAAGGGGAATCCATACGATGAAGGGCGAAGTGTTACGCTTGGAACCTGATCACTATGTGATCAAGCGGAGTGATGGTAAGCAAGTGAGCCTGCATGTCGACGAAACCACCAAGGTGACGAGGACGTTTGCCCCAGGAGAATGGATTGAGGCGAAAGTGATCCAATATAACGACGGACATTATGCGTTGTCGATAAGCCCAGTGAAGTAAGGCTAGTCAGGGAAATAACGCTGGGCCAGCTATTCTGACGCTCCTAGAAAATGGGGGACCCGCATGCCGACCATTGAACGATCTATTGATGTCCACGTGCCGGTGCAGATTGCCTATGATCAATGGAGGCAGTTTGCGAAGTTTCCACAGTTCATGGAAGGCGTGAAGCAGGTCGAGGGTTTCAATGACAATCCCTGGCAGTGGAGAGCCGAGATTGCGCACCCGGACGAAGAGTGGGAGGCGAAGATCCTGGAGCGGATGGCTGACCAGCGTCTAGGAGAGTCGAACGGAGACGGTGGCCTCAATGAGGGGCTCGTGATCTTCCAACCTGTATCGGATGTCATGTCAAAAGTACTATTGCAGTTACCCTATAGCGCTGAAGATGATGTCAAAAACGCAGAGGGATTGGTGTCGTCGCGGATGCAGGGAGAGCTGGAGCGATTTAAGGCATTCGTCGAATCATGTCGTCAAGAATCAGGAACTCCAATCGATACCATGCCATATCAGGCGTTTCCCTAAGGCATGAAAGGTGCTCAAAAGCCGTTGCAGAGCATAATGATGTTGCAACATGGAACAATAGAGATCCGCGTGTTGAATCTGATCTCTGCGCATTTGGTGCCCAGATATTTCTCAATTCACAGGGGTAGTGATTTTTACCTTATTCCTTGATGGTCACTTTGGTAACACCCACTCTTGAAACATAAATAGGTGTGGCCACGGACACGGTAACTCTTCGCCCGGAGGATGGGTCAATCTCGTAATCATATTCAGCACATATGTGATACTGGCCTGCTTTTAATTCCCCGGTCCTAAATATTCCATTTGCATCCGTCGTGACCACATTTGATTTAGTCTCAGTGGTAACCTTGCATTCACGAATTCCTGGCACATCTTCGACAATATCGATATCTACGTCTGCAACTGGGGCCAACTTCCCCCCTGACGTAACCCGAAGTAACTGACCATCGATTTCTCCACTCCAAGCATAACTGAAAACTCCATCCATGAATCCCGACAGAAGAAACAGGATGCAAAATAGGCATCGCATGAATCACCTTGACCTAGAAGCGCCTGGCTACTCAGTGTGCCACAAGAATCTGTTCATAACTAGACCCCAATACTAGGAAACCGAGCACACCGCCTTGGGGTGAACCCCTCCGGTGAGACACGAAAATTAGCACAGCACTGGCCACCCCCTTCGTGTGACAAGTATGCCAATTTGCCGTGTCTCCTAGGCCCAAAGGGTGCCGTTGCCCAAGCGGTCCAACGCGCGTGATCTCGTGTGCTGCTCCATGGCCGCCGCCAGCCTGGAGAGGCTCACAAGAGTTTCAATCTTCTCTATGCTCCTTGCGACAACGGAAAGTGTGTGTTGTACCGCTCTCTGAAGTGCTTCATCCTTCTTCCAATCCTCTGGATAGGCGGCCAGGTGTTGTCGAAACTTCTCTAGCCCCATCTCTCGGGCTGCGATGAGCCCCTTGAACTTATTGTGCCACAATGCCAGCCGGATGATGCGCGCGGTCTGCTCGGGCTCCAGCGAAGTGGGAATCAGATCAAACGCTCCCTCCTGTATGGCTCGGTGCACAGACGCAGTGTTCGCGGGTCCAGCAGTGAGCATAAATGGGACGTCCGGTTGAAGCGCCCGATTGTGTTTCAGCAGGAAGAAGTCGTCCCGCTCAGCCACCGGAATGCTGCTGATGACAAGCTGATACGGCGGGGGAGAGCGAAATAACTTGATGACCGCACGGTCGTGAGAGAAGCACACTTCATAGTCGATGTCGAGTCGCTCGTCCTTGATGGTCTGAACGAGTGATTCAGCGGTGCATAAATTGCTTTCGGCAATGAGGATTCGAGGGAAGTGGGCCGAAGATGT
>DATDFW010000291.1:0-5337 GCA_036522375.1 Nitrospiraceae bacterium | reverse complement strand
ACCCGTGCTGCCAGATGGATGATCATGTCGGGCGCGCTATCGCTATAGAGTTGTTTCACAGCATCCATTTGAACGAGGTCGTAGTCTTTGCTGCGGGGCACAAAGATCTCTCGACAACCTTGTGCGCGGAGCTGTTCCACGACGAACGATCCCAGAAAGCCTGCCCCGCCTGTGACGACGACACGTTTATCGGACCAAAAGGATGGCATTATGAAGCCAGTATTAAGGTTAAGGTTGAGGTTAAGCGGTCTTGCGCAGTGAATAAATTATACATTGAATTCTTTCAGCATTTTGCCAGTCGAACCTTAGCCGAAGGATCAGCCCTTCCTCAACCTCTCAACTCAACCTTAGCCTTAACCTTAAGCTCTCTTCCGAGTCCCGTCCAATTTTTCTTTCTCGACTGCCAGATCTGCATCAACCATCATCGCGATCAACTCTTGGAATCGTACCTTCGGTTCCCAGCCAAGTTCCTTCTTCGCTTTGCTCGCATCGCCGATGAGAAGATCCACCTCAGTCGGACGATAGTATTTCTGATCGATCTGCACATGCTTCTTCCAGTCTAGTTGCAGACGATCGAACGCGAGTTCGAGCATTTCTTTGACGGTATGTGTTTCACCCGTGGCAATGACGTAATCGTCAGGGGTCTTCGCTTGCAACATTAACCACATGGCTTCGATGTAGTCGCCGGCGAAACCCCAATCGCGCTTGGCGTCGAGATTTCCCAGGAACAGATCCCGTTGGACACCCAGTTTGATACGGGCCGCGGCTTTCGTGATCTTACGAGTCACGAAGGTCTCGCCGCGACGGGGCGATTCATGGTTGAATAAAATACCGTTACAGGCAAAGAGATTGTAGGCTTCTCGATAATTGACCGTCACCCAATAGGAATAGACCTTCGCTGCGCCATAGGGGCTGCGGGGATAAAATGGTGTGGTTTCCCGTTGCGGGACATCCTGCACTTTACCGAACATTTCGCTCGATGAGGCTTGATAAAACTTCGGCTTCAATCCTGACTCACGAATGGCTTCCAGGAGACGGATTGTTCCGAGTCCGGTAATCTCCCCGGTATACTCGGGAATATCGAAACTCACACGGACGTGGCTTTGTGCTCCCAGATTGTAAATTTCATCAGGCTGGATCGTTCGGATGATACGGTTCAGCGAACTCGCATCGTTGAGGTCGCCATACACCAGTTGGAGCCGTCGATGCGGCACATGGGGGTCTTCATAAATGGGATCGATCCGTCCCGTATTGAACGAACTCGATCGTCGAATAATGCCGTATACTTCATAGCCCTTTCCGAGGAGAAATTCTGCCAAATACGATCCATCCTGCCCTGTAATGCCGCTAATCAATGCTTTTTTCACTAGACTACTCCATAGGTGTGTTGGAAAGTGTTCGAATTATGTCTCGATTTCGATCCGTTGTCCATGGACTGGCATGGTTTTGATTTTTTCCGGTGATCTAGTTGGTTGTTCTTGCATGTGACCTTCGACCGCACTAGAATCTCTCTCTATCTCTAAAGGGACGGATGACTCGGAACCAGCCTCGAAAACTATGAGTATGCGTCGAACAATTATCTTCGCCTATGTCCTGTGCGCGACATTTTTTGTAGCCCACATCATCAACGGGGTGATTGCAGAGGCTTTGTCTGTTCCGGCAGGGCTGGTACGGCCATCACCGGCTTCCAACCAAGCAACTGAAACAGCAACTTCAGTGCCAGCATTGGTTGAGCAAATTCGGGCGAGAGGACTCTTTCCTCTCCCGCTTGATCCCCAGGGTATGAGCGCTCCGGGATCCGCACCGGGGTCCGCTTCGCTGCCTTCCCGGGCTCCCTTAAATCTCGCGTCGAAACTCACGCTCCTGGGAGTCGTGATGGGTGACCTCGGGGGAGTGTCGGCCATCGTGGAAGAACTTTCCACTAAACGTCAACTATTTTTCCGATTGCATGACCAAATACCGGATGTGGGTGAGATCAGCGAAATCCGTCGGGATGGGATACTCGTTCGTCAAGGCGATCAACAGGAATTCCTTGGACTCGCTGCCTCGCAGATTGAGAAGCCCCCATCTGTCCCAGTGTCGGCAGCATCAACGGTCGCCCCAGTGCCTGGCAGTCCAATACGTAAAGTGCTTGATCGGAGAGAAGTTGAACAAGCAATGGGCGACCTGCCCAAGTTATTGACTCAGGCGAGGGCTGTGCCCTACCTGGTCAATGGAGCGATCAATGGGTTCCGTCTCGATTTCATCGCGCCCTCCAGCTTTTATGAGAAAATCGGCTTGAAATATGGTGATGTTCTCCAGCAGGTCAATGGCGTGGAGATTCGTGATCCGGGTACGATGCTCACCCTCTTCCAGCAGCTCCGCAATGAGAAGACCGTGAAGCTCGACGTGCTCCGTAGCAATCAGCGAACCGCGATGACGTACGACATCCGCTGAATCCTCCTCGGTTTACGCCTTTTCTGTTTTCAACAACTGGCTTTTACCCGCTGGGCAGGATGAGGAAAGCTCGCCCCTCAAAAGGGCTAGGAGCCTTCATGACCTTGTCAGAGGGAGCTGGTAGAGAGTATTCTTTCACACGCCAAAAGGCTGTGGCTTTGGCCCGAAACGGATGGGCTCTCACACGGGATTCACTGTTCAAACTGGGTATTCTGTAATGAATGAAGAACATTCCGGACGGCCGCTCTTAGGACTGATTCTGGAAGAAAAATTTGGCCTGACCGAGGCCAAATTGCTTGAAGCCATCAACCTCCAGCAGACCAAGGGGGGGCGCCTTGGCGAGATATTAATCCGACTCAGATCAATTACCTCAGACCAACTTCTCCAGGCACTCGCCATTCAATTTGAACTACCTTGGCTTCCGGATCTTGATGTGAACCAGGTCGACCATGAATGGGTCAAAAAGGTTCCGATCCACTTCGCTCGTCGCTATCACGTGCTCCCGCTGAAGACAGAGGATGGATCTGTCCTTGTAGCGACCATTGATCCCATGGAAACAGCTGCCTTGGACGATCTTCGACTCTTGCTCGGGCTTCCAATCAAACCGATACTCACAAGCAGCCTGTCACTCCTTGCCTGCCTGAATCGTGTCTATGACGAAGCAGCAAGTCCTGCAGGGGCCGAGCAAGTGATGGAGGATATCGCGGCGAGTGAGAGTCTGGACCAACTCGCCCACGAATTGGATGAACCGCAAGACCTCCTCGATGCCACAGACGAAGCCCCGATCATTCGCCTCGTCAACTCCGTGCTCTTCCAAGCGGTCAGACAGCGAGCGAGCGATGTTCATTTCGAGTCGTTCGAACGGGGGCTGGTCGTTCGGTATCGCATCGACGGGGTACTCTATCCCGTCTTAACCCCCCCGAAACATCTGCAAGCTAGTATTATCGCGCGCTTGAAAATTATGGCCGGTCTGAACATTGCGGAGAAGCGATTGCCACAGGATGGCCGTTTTCGAATTCGGACAGCGGGAAAGGATGTCGATCTTCGTGTCTCTGTGCTGCCGACCTCACATGGCGAACGGGTCGTTCTGCGTCTCCTAGAGAAAGAGAACCGCCTGTTGAATCTGTCGGAAATGGGATTTTCCCAGGATCGGTTGGGAATCATTCAGCAACTGATCCAGCTCTCACATGGCATCATTCTCGTGACTGGGCCCACCGGGAGTGGAAAGACAACCACACTCTATGCCGCGTTAACTCACATCAATGCGCCTGATAAGAACATCATTACTGTTGAAGATCCGGTCGAATATCAGCTGCTCGGCGTGGGCCAGATGCAGGTGAACCCCAAGATCAACCTGACGTTTGCTGCAGGGTTGCGGTCGATTCTCAGACAAGATCCCGATGTCATCATGATCGGTGAAATTCGCGATCGCGAAACCGCCGAAATTGCCATTCATGCCTCACTCACGGGACATTTGGTCTTCTCTACACTCCATACAAACGATGCGGCGAGCGCGGCCACACGATTGATCGACATGGGTATCGAGCCGTTTCTCGTTGCCTCCTCGGTGGTCGCGGTCCTCGCGCAACGGCTGCTGCGGCAAGTCTGTTCCGACTGCAAGCAGCCTTATTCCCCCGCAGATGAAGAACTGATCCGGCTCGGAATCGTACCGCCGAGGATACGCCCCACATTCTATCGGGGAGTTGGGTGCCCGGCCTGTTCCCAAACCGGTTATAGGGGCCGAACAGGTATTTTTGAACTGCTTGTACTGGACGATGAGATCCGCCGCCTTATTGGCAACAAGGCGGACTCGACATCAATTCGGCAAGCGGCGATGGCGAGGGGGATGGTGACCTTGAAAGATGAAGGGGCAGAGAAGGTCTTTGACGGAATAACGACGACCGAAGAATTGATGCGCATTACGCAGCAGGAAGTCGAGATTTAGACGATGCCGGTCTACCACTATAAGGGGTATCGAAACGATGGCGGGGCAGCGACCGGCATCATCGATGCCGAAAGCCCTAAGGTTGCGCGCGTAAAATTGCGGAAGGTTGGTGTGTTCCCCACCGATATGGTGGAACAGGGTGTCACTCCGACCGGTTCGACAACGGGTGTTTCGGGCGGACCTTCCGGGGGAATCGGCCGCTCCCCCGCCCTCAGTACAACTGATGTCGCGATGATGACACGACAGTTAGCGACATTGCTGGTGGCCGGTCTACCCTTGGTCGATGCACTGGGAGTTATGGTGGATCAAGCCGAGAAAAAATCCGTGAAAAGCTTGATGGCCGAGATCCGCGAGGCCATCCGGGGAGGAGCAGCTTATAGTACGGTACTGGGGGGATATCCACGTGAGTTCTCTCAGATCTATGTGCATATGGTACGGGCCGGTGAAGCCAGCGGAGCGTTGGACCAGATCCTATTCCGCCTCGCAGAATTCCTGGAAAAGCAGTTGGCGCTCAAGCATAAAGTAACGAATGCCATACTCTATCCTGCCCTGATGATGATTGTCGGGGCCTCGGTTCTATTTTTTCTCATGACATTTGTCGTGCCAAAAATCACCGCTGTGTTTACGAGTTTGAAGCAGGCCCTCCCCTGGCCTACCGTTGCGCTGATGAACATCAGCCATTTTTTTGCGGACTATTGGGCGGTGATGCTTGGTGGCCTGGTGCTGATTATCTGGGGCGCACGTCGGGTCATGAAGACAGAGGCAGGGCAGTTGACGGCCGACCGATGGTTGCTCAAGATTCCACTCATTGGCGAGGTGGCAAGGATGGTCGCGATCTCTCGTCTCACGAGCACCCTCTCGACCATGTTGGCAAGCGGTGTCCAGTTGTTGGATGCGATGGATGTTGCGAAGCGTGTGATGAACAATCGTGTGTTGGAACATGCAGTTGAGGGGGC
>DATDFW010000290.1:0-2789 GCA_036522375.1 Nitrospiraceae bacterium | reverse complement strand
CTACTCCAACAACTCCGACGTCCCACGACTGGCGTCCAAAGTTCGTTATCAGATCGTTGTAGTTCACCAGCCTAGTTCGGTTTGTCTGGTTTGTCTCGTGTGTTTGGTTGAAGAGATAAGATCAATCCGTTTGTCCGGCTTGTGTGTGTGATTAGATCAGGCCAAGTGGATACCTGAAAACCCAATGAGTTATTCCGGAGGCTGTCAGCGGGAAGGGATCGCGTGATGTGGAAATTCTTTCTCATACTTGTCCTGGCGGCCGGGTCGTTTGGTCTGGGATTCTACTTCGGCCAACGTCCAGCCGGTACGTTACAAGAAACGGCTGCGGACCTCCAACATTCACTCAAAGACACGTCGCGCAATATCATCGATACCACGATGGGAATCGAGCGAGACCTGCGCAGACGGCAGGGACTGATCGACACAAAATCTCGGGTCGTGCAGGCGAAATCAGAACTGTTCGATAAAAATTTCGGGGAAGCTGCCAAGCAATTGGGCGAGGCAGCCGATACGCTGGAAAACGCCACGAAGGGTGCGAAGCAAGACGAATCCATCCTCGCCCTTCGGACATTGATCGGAACGCTTCGGGAAGCCCGACTGGAATTGTCGATGGGGAGAACGGTATCGATGAAGAAGCTCGACGAAATTCAACGAGAGGTCGACCGGCAGCTGAACAAGTAACGAATGGCCATTAATCTCGTTTGTCTTGTTGATCTGGTTTGTCTGGATTGAACCAGCTAGATTCAGCAGGATGCTCAAAAAGGCTGTCAGCAAGGCCGCAGCCGATGGAAGCACTGGAGGCATAGCCTCTGGGCTATGTTGAGGATGCTTTCGAGGTGAGAACGCCGCTGACGGACTTTTTCAGCATCATGCGGGCTGTTTCTTCCACTTCGCCAAGATCCGCTCCACCCGCATCCGTACCACCGGATCCGGGTCCTTCATTAACGGCTTGATGGCATTGCGACCGCGGTCATCGCCGATTGCCTCGAGTGCCGCAGCGGCCGTCAATCGAATAAACCAATCGGTGTCGGCAAGCATCTCGATAAGAGGATCGATCGCCTCGACCTCTTTGATCCTTCCTAAAGCCAGCACCGCTTGCTTCCGAACAGTCTCGTCTTTGTCTTTCAGGGCCTTGATCAATCGCGGTACCGTCGGCCGGCCTAGCTCGACCAAGGCGTTAACCGCATCGTCTTTGAACTCGTCGTTCCGCAATTGCAGCATAAGAGGATCGAGCACTCGTTCGTCGCGAATCTTTCCTAGCGCGGCAATGGCATATTTCCGAACGTCCCAATCACGCAGCAACTTGATCAGGAGTTCTACGGCGGGGGATCCAACCTGTCCCAACCCTTCAATCGCGACTTCCCGAACTTGCCAGTCACCGTCGCGCAATGCACGACACAGCGGTTCTACACAACGTTCATCGCCCATTTCCCCGAGCGTGATGGCGGCTTCGCGACGAACCACCCAATCGGGATCCTTGAGCAGATCGATCTGGATTTCGATCTCGTCCTTGACCTTCTCTTCTTCAAGGACAACCTGCTCGGTGACTTCTGCAGCCGGTTGAACCGGAGCCGGCTGCTCTGCTCTTAATTCCGCCGCCACCTGATCAGCTAATTCATCGCTGACCGTTTCTGAAACGGCTGGAATCGGGCCTTCGTCTTTCTGTCGTGATGGTTCCATTGGTAGACCTGGATACTATGCTCGCCCGTCCACTCCTCCGACAAGGTACCTACTTGGCGTTGGCAGCGGCAGTCTTTTTGCTCGCAGAATTTTTCTTGCGCAACGCTAAGGCACGCCGTTTCCGCTGTGTCCTTCGCAGTCGCTTTTTAAGCACACGAAGGGCTTGATCCTCTTGAGGACCCTTGTGGCCGGCCACTCTCGCCGCGACCTTTTTTTTCAGCCTGGTTTCGTCCGACTCACCTGCCGTTTTTTTTGCCATCCGGATCGGGCCTCCCTGTCTACTTCATTGATCGAATTGATTTCTCGCTCTCAGCGGAACACGGCAGTCTAGTAGACGGCTTCCCAACCTGTCAACCGGGGTATTGCGATATGTCGATCAGTTGTTTTTGGGAATCACAGGGACTACCCGCCTGACATATCCCCTCTATACTCTTCCAAAAGCACAGAACCGTCTCAATGTGAATTGACACCTTCGCCCACTCGTCTCTAGAATGCCGCCATGATCAACGACCGCTTCCTCAAGGCCTGTCGGCGCGAACCGGTGGATTGTACGCCGGTCTGGTTCATGCGCCAGGCAGGTCGCTATATGGCCGAGTATCGGTCTCTCCGTGCCAAACATTCGATGCTGGCGTTGTGTAAGACACCGGAGTTGGCGGCGCAAGTCACGCTCCAACCGATTGATCGCTTCCCTCTCGATGCCGCCATCATTTTTGCCGACATCCTGTTACCTTTGGAACCAATGGGCCTGATCCTGGAGTTTGCGGCAGGCGAGGGACCGGTCATCCATAATCCAGTGCGAGAACAGGCGGACGTCGACAGACTCAACGTCATCGATGGAGGCGAACTCGACTATGTGAGCGACGCCATCCGTCAGGCTCAACGGGCCTTGAACGGGCGGGTACCCCTGATCGGATTTGCCGGGGCTCCATTCACACTCGCCAGCTATGCAATCGAGGGCGGGAGTTCGCGAAACTATCTCCTCACCAAACAGATGATGTACAGCGAACCAAAGACATGGCATCTGCTCATGGATAAGTTTGCGCGGGTGATCACCGGCTATCTGCGGCGGCAGATCAAGGCGGGCGCGCAAGCGATCCAATTATTCGACA
>DATDFW010000289.1:0-13785 GCA_036522375.1 Nitrospiraceae bacterium | reverse complement strand
ATCGTTTGTCACAGCAGAATGGTATTACTCGGACAGTCTCCTAATGGTAGGATTCGGAGTTGCTCGGAAACTTGCCCTGTTCAACCTCTTCTTTGTAGCGTCGGAGCGCTTGGAGCGCATCGGCCTTAAGGTGTGCATATGGTCTCACAAATTTCGGCACAAAGTCATCGAAGAGACCGAGGAGATCATAGAGGACCAGCACCTGGCCGTCGCAGTGAGGACCTGCGCCGATGCCGATGGTAGGAATCGAAATGGAATGGGTGATGGTCTGAGCCAGCTGTGCAGGAATCGCTTCGAGGACCAGCGCAAATGCTCCAGCTGCCTCAAGGGCCTTTGCATCGTCGAGCAACACGGTTGCCTGATCCTTTCCTTTCCCTTGAACCTTGTATCCACCGAGAACGTGAACTGATTGTGGGGTCATCCCGAGATGCCCCATCACCGGAATGCCAATGCTGGTCATCGCCGCCACCCGATCGGCCACAGCCGCACCGCCTTCCAATTTGACTGCCTGAGCCCCAGCTTGCAGAAATCGTCCTCCATTGCGAAGTGCGTCGTCCCGGTTGGTTTGATATGACATGAAGGGCATATCACCGATGACGAGCACCCGTTGGGCCGCCGCGGCTACGAGCTTCGTATGGTAGAGCATGTCATCCATCGTCACCGAGAGCGTATTGGACTTTCCTTGCACGACCACACCCAGTGAATCTCCGACCAGAATCGTCTCAATCCCCGCCTGTTCGACAATCCGTGTGAACAGCGCGTCATAGGCCGTGACGACAATGAGTTTCTTCTTGTCGCGCTTGTGTCGCTGAAACTCGGGAATCGTCATCAACCCACTTCCGCTTTGGTGATGATCTCAGCCAGCCGGTGCGTGGCCTTAATCGCCATAATATGAACCCCGTCGCAGTGCGGCCGCACCACCTTGATCGTCCGTACCGCGATGTCCACCCCAACATCCTCCGCACGTTCGGGGCCGGCAGCCCTAAGTTCGTCAATCATTTCCTGGGGGACCGATACACCAGGGATATTCGCATTCATAAACTCTGCCATCTTGGCGTTTCGGAGCACAAGAATACCGGCCAGCACTTTCACTTTAAGTGGGCGCACCACCTTCATGAAGGACACAAACTGTTCCGGATGGTAAATTGCCTGAGTCTGAAAAAACTGCGCGCCGGCCTTCACCTTTACTTCAAATTTCGCGAGCATGGGGCCCAATGGATCGGCCTCCGGAGTCACCGCAGCCCCGATGGTAAAGTGTGTCGCACCATCCAACTTATTTCCCACAAAGTCCCGCCCGTTGTTGAGTCCTTGCACAAGCTGCATGAGTTGAACAGAATCCAGATCGTAGACCGGCTTCGCTTCCTTGTGATCTCCGACTGTCGGATAGTCCCCCGTGAGGCACAAAATATTTTGGATGCCAAGCATCGAGGCGCCCATGAGGTCCGACTGCATCGCGATACGATTCCGGTCACGACAGGTCATCTGCATTACCGGATCATGGCCGAGTTCATAGAGAAGCCGACACACAGGAAGAGAGCCGGCCCGCACAATGGCGGCCGTGTTGTCGGTCACATTGACGCCATGCACGCGCCCCACCAACTGCTTCGCATTTTCTAACACACTAGAAATATTGGTGCCTTTGGGGGTATTGTACTCAATTGTGACCGCAAACCGTCCCTGATCCAGCACCTCTCGTAAACGCCGCGGCTCCCGACTCATCTTCTTTCCGTACCCCCTTACACTTCACCTGCCGTTGTAGGAGGATTGGGGGCTCCCTGCTGCGCGCATTGACCGAGCACATTCCGATCGTGCGCGGGCAGCGAGCAAGGGAGCCCTCATCGTTCTATAACATCTTCGCCATTCTCTTTGCCGACTCCACCGTATTGTCCAGCAGCATTGCAATAGTCATTGGCCCGACACCACCCGGCACAGGACTGATCCAGCCTGCCTTGTGACTGACCGGTTCAAAATCAACGTCTCCGACAATTTTCCCATCGGGGAGCCGATTTGTCCCGACGTCGATCACAACTGCCCCGTCGCGTACCATGTCGGCCGTGACAAACTTGGCTTTCCCGATCGCAACCATCAGCAGCTCAGCTTCGCGACAGACCGCTGGCAAATCCTTCGTCTTGGAGTGACAAATTGTCACGGTCGCATTGCGCTGGAGCAACATGAGCGCCAACGGCTTGCCGACGATATTGCTCCGTCCCAATACGACAGCGCGCTTGCCTTCGATGCTCACACCGGTGGATTCGATCATTTTGATGACGCCCTTCGGTGTACAGGCTTCAAACACCGGATGCCCCTCAACAAGCCGACCGAAATTGTATGGATGAAACCCGTCTGCATCCTTGTCCGGCGACACCGCTTCGAGCACGATTTTGCTGTCGATATGCTTTGGGAGCGGTAACTGAACCAGTATTCCGTGGATCTTGATATCGGCATTCTCCTTTTCGATCAAGGCCAACAGCTCCGCTTGCGTCGTGCTCGCCGGCAATTTGTGATCATCGATATAAATGCCTGCCGCATCGCAGGCTTTCTGCTTGCTCTTCACATAGAGATGCGAAGCGGGATCGTCGCCCACCAGGATCGTCGCCAGGCCTGGCTTCATCCCAGTCTTCGCCAAGACCGCCGCCGATTCGAGGGCCAACCCTTCCCGTACCTGCAATGCCAATGCTTTGCCGTCGATCAATCGTGCTGCCACAGATCCCTCCTCCATTGAGAGAGCATTACAAAAAGCAAGGCACCATAGCAGGGCATTTTTGATCAAGTCAACGATCAGGATCAGGTAAGGGGCGAGAGGAATCAGAACACCCGTCCGTTTGGGTCATTCCGCGCTTGTCGCGTGACGGCTCACGTTTCAGACCTCATTTTCTTGACAGGTTCTTCGCCTGACAGCTACGATGCATTCGTAAAGCACGATCAACATTCATCTACCTTAGCTGTCTACCTTGTGAACAGAACTTCCTCCGTGATGTCCCTTCTGACACGCGTCATCAGCCATCCAGCGGCCTGGCTGATCTGGATCCTATCGCTTGCAGTCGTCAGTTCGCTCGGTGCCCAAATCACCGTGACGGAACTCCAGTCGCCCTATAGCTTCGTAAATGATCCCGTCGAAAAAGGCTATTTCATCTCGAACGTCAATGGTGAGGCGGAAACTGCCGATAACAACGGATTTATCACCAAACTCGATCCTCACGGCAAACTCCTCAATCTCAAATTCATTCAGGGCGGGAAGGGCGACGTCATTCTCCATGCTCCCAAAGGCATGGCCGTGGTGGAGCACATACTCTATGTGGCGGATCTCAATACCCTACGAGGCTTTGACACCACAACCGGTGCGCCCGTCCTCGCACTCGCCATTCGGTCGCCGACGGCCTCACAGTCAGGGCTGCTACAGGCTTCCCTGAGCGACGTTACCTTCGACGGCAAGGGCCACTTGTATTGCTCCGATCAGAAAGCCAATACAATTTACCGCGTCAATCTGGCCACCCAGGCTCTATCCGTGCTCGTCACTGATCCTTCCCTGGCCGGTCCCTCGGGTCTTGTCGTCCATCCCAAATCCGGCCAGATTATTGCGGTGAGCTGGGATAAAGGCAAAATTTCCGAGGTCTCGCCGGAAGGCGTGGTGACGGAACTCTTCTCCAACGGATTCTTTTCCAGCCGCTTTCAGAATCTCCGCGGGGTGGATTTCGACCGTTGGGGGAATATGTACGTCTCGGATTTTACAACCGGAAAAGTCTGGCGCATGAGCTGGGACAAACGGTTTCAAGTGATCGCCGAATTTTTACCTTCGCCGGGAGATCTCAGTATCGATCGGGCCAACAACCTCATTCTTGTTCCGTTTGAGTTGGCCCACGCGGCCGAAATGAACGGGCTTGAGACACCCAGTAGCGGGAAGTCTAAACAGGAAAAGCGGACATTGGCAGACTATGGTTTTATCGCCCCGCCACCAAAACCGGCGCCGGAAGGATCTGTAAAAAAATGAGCCAATGCGTCTATTGCACGCAACGGAAAGGCAAGAGGCCTTGTCCAGCCTTGGCGGGATTGATCTGCAGCCAGTGTTGTGGTGAACACCGCATCGTGCGGGTCTCATGCCCTGCGAACTGCATCTATCTTGAATGTGGAAGCGATTATCAGCAGAAACGGCTTGCAGAACAATTCATGCCGGTGCGTCGTGAGTTCTATCGCGGTCTGACTGAGCTGGGCGGCGAAAAGTCCGTGGCCCTGTTTAATCTCATCGAAGTGGTAATCTTCAGTTACTTCCAGACTCGCCACGACGGGCAAGATGCAGAGGTCGTCGCAGCCCTGCAGGCCTTGCGACGAACACTCAGCCCTCTCCATGTACCTGCCGCACCGATGCCGGTCTTCGCGGAACATCTGAAGAAGGAATACGACATGTTCAAAAAGCAGAATCCTCAGCAGATTGCCGACGTATCTTCTGCGCCGGAGATACTGGACCGTGCCATTGCCTTCGTTTCTCAATTTTCCGGTACAGACTTCCAATCACGACGGTTTCTCGGGGGGCTTATCGGCTATGTGCGCGCCTACCATCCGGATATTGCGGACTACCTGACCAAGCAACGCGAACCGGGCCACATCATCTTGCCTGGACAACAGTTCATGCCACCTCCGGCAACTGAACCTCATATCCACGGCCCGGGATGTCACCATCACTGACGGGACCCGCTCCCGATAATCTTAGGCCTCTCACTATGAGCGGAGAAAAAGAACGAAAGGTCAGAAAAGCACGTCGAGTGGAGTTACGCTGCACTCTAGGATTTGCTTCAGGAGAGGTCGAAGGAGACGCCACGATTACCAACATCTCAACGGCAGGCTGTCGAGCTGAATCTACGATCAATATGGCGGAAGGGCTCGACGTTCAGCTCACCCTTCACCTTCCGGACCAGTCACCTCCAGTCAAAGTTGAACGGGCATCGGTACGTTGGGTTTCAGGGCATGCCTTTGGGATGAACTTCATACTGTTCTTCCCATCCGAGCGAGCTCGTCTGCGCACATTTATCGAAAAAATCAAATAGCATTTTCTCATCCACACACCTTTTATTCGAGAATCGTGACGGTCATTTCAACCCGTTCGTTCGGCAGGTCGCGATCATTTTTTGGCATGCTTACAATCTTGTCGGCAACACCAATGCCTTTAGTCACCTCGCCAAATACAGTGTATTTCCCGTCGAGAAAATGGGACGCCTCAACGACGATAAAGAACTGTGACCCCGCGGTATCCGGCTCATTCGCTCGCGCCATAGAGACAATACCGCGTTTGTGAGGAATGTCGCTAAACTCCGCCTTCAGTAAGATTGGATTGCCTTTCTCGTCCTTCGGCCCGCCCTGTCCATAGAGTTCTTTGTGGAGAGAGTTCTTGGTATTTGGATCACCACCCTGGATCATAAAACCTGGAATCACACGATGGAAAATCGTCCCGTCGTAAAAGCCAGACTTGGCCAGCTTGATAAAATTCGCAACATGATTCGGGGCTACATCCGGATAGAACTTGATGTGAATATCCCCAAACTTCGTCTTGATAATGGCTTTCGGACCAGAACTTGGTGGCAAAGCAATCGGGGTCATCTCGGCCTTTCCACCACAACCGATGAGAAGACCAACGACCACCAGCACTCCGCACAGTATGGCGACTTTTATGGCGACAGTGTCACGCATCATAGCCCACTGCGATTGCAGCTATTTACTCGACTACCATGACGGTCATCTCCACCCGTTCCGTCGGGAGGTCTCGGCTGTTCCTCGGCAAATTGACAATCTTGTCCGCCACCTCAATACCCTTCACCACCTCACCAAAGACCGTATATTGTCCATCGAGAAAGTTCGAATCTTTGACGACAACGAAGAATTGCGAACCGGCACTATTCGGATCGCTCGTACGTGCCATAGAGAGAATCCCTCGTTTGTGGGGAATGTCGTTGAACTCCGCCTTGAGCCTCTGGGGTGGCCCCCCCTGGCCGTAGGTCTCTGGCTTATTCAGGTCTTTAGTATTGGGATCACCGCCCTGAATCATGAAGCCTGGGATGACTCGATGAAAAATCGTACCGTTATAGAAACCGGATTTCGCCAATGTGATGAAATTCTCGACGTGCTTGGGGGCCTTCTCCGGGAATAAGACGATGTCCATGTCGCCAAATTTTGTTTTAATAATGGCCTTGGAGCCTCTCACCGAGTCCGCGTTCCCACCTGGTACCTTGTCGGCTGCGAATGGGGTATCCAACCCCAGCAACAGGCTCACACCGAACACGCATGTCACCACCACCATTATTCTCACAAAGATTCGTCTCTGCATCGTCTGCCTCCCTGGATAATATCTAATCTCATTGCGAAGTCATGCTGCCATGGTCACAAGATCAGGCCTCTAATTGTTGAAGGGCCTGTTTCGCCGCCTGTTGTTCCGCCTCTTTCTTACTTCGGCCAGATCCCACCCCCACGACTTCTCCCTGAATCGACAGTTCTACCTCAAATGATTTCTGGTGGTCGGGCCCCGTTTCCCGGACGGTCACATAGTGGGGTAATGTGTCATGCCGCTTTTGACACCACTCCTGAAATTTTGTCTTGTAGTCGCCCGCACCCGGCTGCTCCTGTTGTGCGACAATGTGCGTAAGTTCGTCCGCGAAAATGTGACGCGTCACCATACGGCTTGCATCAAATCCACCGTCAAGATGAACCGCCGCAAGCACCGCCTCCAGGGCATCGGCTAACAATGAGTCTTTTTCACGCCCCTTCGACCGATCCTCTCCACGCCCAAGCTTCAGATGCCCTCCCAGGCTAAGCCTGCGGGCTACCTGCGCCAATGACGACTCACTCACTAACCGTGCTTTCAACTTCGAGAGCGTTCCCTCAGAAGAATGTGGCAGCGTGGAAGCCAGATACTCGCTCATCACAAGCGACAGCACGGCATCGCCGAGGAACTCAAGCCGCTCGTTATGTGGACGCGACACCGATTTCTGTTCGTTGACAAGGGAGGAGTGCGTCAACGCTTCTTCGAGCAAAGCAAGCACTTTGAATCGATAGCCCAACAAGGACTGGAGCAGGTCGGCGGAGGAGGCCGAAGTCATAGTGGCGAGTATATTCTCACGCGAGTCTGTTAAACGCCGGGCTTTTTAAAGAGCAGACAAGCATTCACCCCGCCGAATCCAAAAGAATTCGACAGCGCAACGGCCACTGTAGCGGGCCTGGCCCTGTGCGGAATATAGTCCAGATCACATGCAGGATCCGGATGATCCAAGTTGATCGTCGGGGGTAGTATCCCATGGTGCAGTGCCAGAATACTAAACACCGCTTCAATTCCACCTGCTGCTCCGAGTAAGTGGCCGGTCATCGACTTAGTCGAACTCACTGGAATATTGTGGGCCTGCTCACCGAACACCTGCTTGATAGCCTTAGTCTCAATGGCATCCGCCATCGTCGACGTTCCATGCGCGTTGATATACCCGACCTGTTCCTTCCCGATGCCTGCATCCTTGAGAGCCAACTCCATGCACCGGACGGCACCCTCACCCTCTTCGGACGGGGCGGTGATATGGTAGGCATCGCTGTTCAAGCCGTAACCGATGAGTTCGGCATAGATGCGAATCCCGCGTCGGCGCGCATGCTCGAGTTCCTCCAAAACGACGACTCCGGCACCTTCGCCAAGCACGAACCCATCGCGATCCTTGTCGAATGGTCGGCTCGCTTTCGTCGGCTCGTCATTGCGAAACGACAAGGCTTTCGACGCTGCAAACCCCGCAACCCCCAAAGGCGTAATGGCAGCTTCCGCCCCGCCCGCGATCATGACATCGGCATCGCCGGACTGAATCAGTCGAAACGCGTCGCCGATACAGTGATTGCCCGTCGCACAAGCCGTGACCGCACAGGAATTCGGCCCCTTGGCACCCAACCTAATCGCCACCTGCCCGGAAGCCAAATTGATGATGGTCATTGGAATGAAAAATGGTGAGACACGTCCGGGGCCTTTTTCCTGCAGAACCTTATGGTAATGCTCGATCGATCCAAGCCCTCCGATTCCCGAGCCGATATACACACCGACTTTCGTCGCCTCCTTCGGCGCTACGGTAAACCCTGCATCATCCACCGCCATCTGGGCAGCGCCCACAGCATAATGAATGAACGTATCCATCTTTTTGATTTCTTTTTTCTCGATGAATTGGGCGGGGTCGAAGTCTTTGACTTCGCCGGCTATTTGGGAATCGTAAGCCGCAGGATCGAATTTCGTAATTCGACTGATGCCCGATTCACCGGCACAGATGCCCTTCCATGTCTTGTCGATACCCGTCCCCAGAGGTGTGATCACCCCCAGGCCAGTCACGACGATCCGTCTGGTCGAGCGAACACTCATAACGTCGAGACTGCTAGGCCTTTTCTTTAATATAGTCTAATGCTTTCCCAACGGTCAGAATCTTCTCCGCGTCTTCGTCTGGAATCTCGATGCCGAATTCTTCTTCAAGGGCCATTACTAGCTCAACCGTATCGAGCGAGTCGGCGCCAAGATCTTCCACAAAACTGGCTTCGGGTGTGACTTCATCCTCCTCGACGCCGAGTTGCTCTCCGATAATTTTCTTTACTCGTTCATCCACGGTGCCCATTGATTTTCCCGCCTCCTTCCCCATCCTAGCTCCTCCTTCTCGCTACGAGCCTGCCAGCTGCAGCATCATAACAATACTCTATCCCTATAGTCGTTAGGACATCAACATCCCCCCGTTCACATGCAACACATGTCCCGTGATATACGCCGCGTCGTCCGACACGAGAAAACGCACGGCCGCCGCAATATCGGTGGGTGTGCCCAACCGCCCCAACGGAATTTGCTTTTGGAGCGCCTCTTTCACTTCCGTCGACAACCCTTGTGTCATGGCGGTATCGATGAATCCCGGCGCAACGGCGTTCACCGTTACTGAACGGCTCGCATATTCGCGCGCGACTGTCTTGGTCAAGCCAATCACCGCCGCTTTCGATGCCGCATAATTGGCCTGGCCGACGTTACCCATCACTCCGACGATCGATGCAATGTTGACAATGCGACCATACCGCTGCTTGGTCATCGGGAGCAAGACCGCTTTTATGCAATTGAACGTTCCGTTTAAATTGACTTGTAATACCAGGTTCCAGTCTTCCTCCTTCATCCGCAACAGCAATCCATCACGCGTAATTCCTGCATTGTTCACTAGTATGTCGACCTTCCCCCTTTCCTTGAGCACCTGATCGACCATGGCCTTGGTGTCATGGGCATCCGCCACATTGACTTTGACATTCAGCGCCTTGCGCCCCAACTGCTCCACCACCGCAACCGTGTCCTTCGACCGGCCCGGATCAAGATCAGCAACCAAAATATCCGCCCCGGCTTGAGCCAACGACTCGGCTATGGCCCGACCAATCCCTTGCGCCGCCCCCGTGACAATCGCTACCTTACCCTGCAGTGACATCTGCTCGCCTATCGCACTCCTTTATACACTGACCGCAGCCCGGGTTGCCTCGAGTGACTTCGGGTCGTTCACGTTCAAGGTCACCGCATCCGGCAGAATTCGCTTGATCAAGCCGCTCAAGACCGTTCCCGGCCCGATCTCGACGAACGTTCTGACACCCATTGCAGCCATAGTTTTCACCGAGTCTTCCCAGAGCACCGAGGACGGAAGTTGTCGTACCAGCGACACCTGGATGTCACCGGCCTTGGTGAGCGCCCTGGCTTCCGCATTGTTCACCAACGGCATCTTGAGATCGGACCAGGTGATCGTTGCCAAATCTCCGGCAAGCCGATCTGCCGCTTTCTGCATCAAGGGCGTATGTACCGGCACACTCACGGGAAGAGGAATCGCCCTTTTACACCCTTTGGCCTTTGCCAGTTCAATGGCTCGTTCCACGGCGGTCTTTTCCCCCGCGATGACAACCTGACCAGGCGAATTGAAGTTTGCCGCAGTCACAACCCCCACAGATGAAGCCTCTCGACACACCTCGTTCACCACCTCTCTCGAAAGGCCAAGAAGCGCAGCGACCAACCCTGTGCCAGACGGCACTGCTTCAGTCATATAGCGACCTCGCTTCTGAACAATCGCCACCGCTTCGCGATAGGTCATCCCCCCGGCTGCGACAAGAGCCGAGTACTCACCCAGGCTATGACCGGCTACCGCAATCGGCGAAACACCCAATGGCTCACAGGCATGGAGCGCAGCGAGACTCGTCACCAACAATGCAGGCTGAGTATACTCCGTGAGATTCAATCGTTCTGCTGGCCCTTCAAAACACAGCCCGGCAACGTCATATCCAAGCACCGACGAGGCCTCTTCATAGAGAATCCTAATGCTCGGATGGGCCTCTACCAATGCTCGTCCCATCCCGACGGACTGAGACCCTTGGCCAGGGAAAACCAACCCAACACTCGATGTCCTTGTTGATCGGAGCGTCGTCATAATACCGAGGTGATGGCACGAGGATACCTGTTCAGTTCATACGACTCAACGCTGGAGAGGGCCGCACCACATCATCCCCAGAGGGTTAGATATCGACGAATTCCCCTTGAATGTCAACGGGAAAAATTTTTGGTGGGAGAACAAGTGGTGGGGGGTTTGAGACCTGCTTTTATCAGCGGCATCACCACCGAATGAGAGCAGATGCCCACGTCAATCCCGCGCCGAACGCCCCTAACATCACCAGGCTCCCGTCTTTAATTCGTCCCTGACGCACCGCTTCATCCAAGGCAATGGGAATCGAAGCGGCTGACGTATTCCCATATCGATCGAGATTCAACATCACTTTTTCAGGCGGGAGTCCGAGACGTTCAGCCACCGCATTGAGAATGCGCACATTCGCTTGGTGCGGCACATAGAGGTCAAGATCTTCAACACGGAGCTGATTTGCAGCCAAGGTCTCGCGTGCGATCTCTTCCAAAGTCCGAACCGCCACCTTAAAGGTCTCATTGCCTTTCATCTTGATATACTGCATCCGTTCCGCCACGACCTTTTCAGAAGGCGGCTGACGTGATCCTCCCCCTGGCACGGCTATTAATTCGCAGAGGGCACCATCGGAACGTAGATGTGTGGATAGGATACCCCCGTCGTTCTCACTCGCGCTGATGACCGCTGCTCCAGCCCCATCGCCGAACAAGATACAGGTGTTGCGATCGGTCCAGTCGGTAATTGCCGACATCACTTCCGACCCGATGACCAACACATGCCGCATACCGGTTTTCACATAGGCATCTCCCACCGATAATGCGTAGACGAACCCACAACAGGCAGCCGACACATCACAGGCCGCTGCACGCGTCGCCCCCAGCTGATGTTGGATCAAACAGGCGGTGGCAGGAAGCGGGTAGTCACCGGTGCAGGTGGCCAACAGAATCAGGTCAAGATCGACGGCACTCACCCCAGCGGCTTTCAGGGCCCGCTCTGCCGCCTTCACCGCCAGATCAGAGCAGACTTCGCCGGGACCGGCCACATGTCGCTCGCGGATTCCGGTCCGTTCGACAATCCATTCGTCTGAGGTAGCCACCATTTGTTCGAGATCGGCATTGGTCAATACCGTAGCCGGCACATACGATCCGGTCCCTGCAATGCGAGATCTCATACCTGAGTATCCTCAGTGGGGTTGGATTGTGCCAGGCTCTCTTCAATATCACGTTGAATCAGCTCATCAACGCGATGCTCTGCTAATCCCTTCGCTCGACGGATGGCATTTTTGATCGCCTTGGCGGACGAACGACCATGGCAAATCATGGTAATGCCGTTAACGCCTAAAAGCGGAGCACCGCCGAATTCCGCGTAATCGATTCTTTTCTTCAAGTTCAAGAGCGGTTTGGCTATCAGGGGATAGGCCAAACGGCCGAAGAAGGATCCGGAGATCTCCTTGAGCAACAACTTCTTAATCGTATCGGCCACGCCCTCGGAGATCTTCAGTGCAACGTTCCCGATGAAACCATCGCACACCACCACATCAGCGCCCCCGCTGTACACATCGCGGCCTTCGATATTGCCGATGAAATTGAGCGGACTCGCTTTGAGAAGCTTGAACGCCTCCTTTGTGACCTCATTCCCCTTACTGTCTTCTTCCCCGATACTCAACAAGCCAACACGCGGATTGGGCTTCTCAAACAAATATTTGCCATACTCATTCCCCATGATCGCGAATTGGGCCAGGTGCTGAGCCGTACAGTCCACATTCGCGCCTACATCCAACATAATCGCCGTACCGGTCAGAGTGGGCAGGCTTGTCGCAATCGCGGGGCGCTCGACACCCTTCGTCAGCCCCAGCACAAAGAACGACGCCACCATGCTGGCGCCGGTGTTCCCTGGGCTAACCACGGCACTCGCCTCACCGCTCTTGACCAACTCAGTGGCAATCCAGATAGAGGAATCTCGCTTCTTGCGGACGACGGTAGCCGGCGACTCATGCATCGCAACAACCTGCGAAGCATGCCGAATAGATATGCGGGAATCCGTGCAACCCAAACGACGACACTCGACGGTGAGAATTGCCTCGTCACCGACCAATAGCACCTCGACATCACATTCCTGGACCGCCTGGAGCGCCCCTTCAATGGCAGGAGCAGGTCCATGGTCACTGCCCATGGCATCAAGCGCAATCTTCATAGCGTCTGAGTGCTTCTCGAATGTTGATGCGTCGTAAGGTCGCGAAAGAAGAGCAGCCGTCACCACGCGACATGCGGCAGGAGTTTAGAGCAGTGACAAGATCGACGCAACAGAGGAAACAAACACAATCTCGTAGTGCTCACTTGGCCATGAGGCCTGCAGGTATGACTCCAAACGGACCTAGCTAGGACTCTTCGACCTGGATAATCGCCTTGCCTTTATATGTCCCGCAATTTAAACAGGTGTAATGCGGCAGCTTGAGCTCATGGCACTGCGGACAGACGGACAGACCTGGCGGGGTGATACGCAGCTTTTGTGTACGCCGCTTGTCCCGTCGTTCTCGTGAATGTTTATGTTTCGGATTTGGCATGAGAACTCCTTCTCACTAACGATCACAGGCAGTCACATTATGACGCTGAAGAGCCGCCGGGCTTGCGGTTCGAGACCTGGACGACCCGAAATGTCGGAATTGGTAATTCCTCGGCACATTGACAAGGCCCCTCATTCAAGTTTTTCCCACATCGTGCGCAAAGCCCCAAGCAATCGTGGCTGCAAAGAGGCTGCATCGGTGCGGACAGGATGACATGTTCACGCAACATGGGAGCCAGCTCCAATTGATTGCCCTGATATTGATACTGATCGTCTGGCTCCTCTTCTTGCTCAGCCACAACGATCTTAGCATGGGTCTTTCGGAAATCGACTCGCTTCGGATGACGCGGCGTCGACTTGGACTCCCGGGCGAAGGCCGCCCGCACAGAAAAAGCCATTGGATCCTCATATTCTTTAAGACACCGTACACATTCACGAATGATCGTACCCTCCAGTACACCGGTTACGGCAACCAACCCTTCGACATTGGTCAGCTCCAGGCTGACAGCCAGTGGACCGACGACAACGGCATCATCCTCGGTCAAGCCGAGTTCTTCAGCCGTCGCCTCTCCGACCAGTGAAAGCCCATCGACAGTTATGTCAGCCAGCAGCGGCCTGAGCAGCTCCATCGCGGCACCTACCTGCATTCCCATGCCCAGCGTGATCGGGTTACCGTTCTTCCGCAAAGCTGATGAGAGCAATGTGCCGAGCGCGTTTGACGGCAGCCGTCAATTCGCGCTGGTGCCTCATACAATTGCCAGAGATGCGACGCGGAACAATCCGACCGCGCTCAGTTAAAAAATTCCTCAGC
>DATDFW010000288.1:0-6512 GCA_036522375.1 Nitrospiraceae bacterium | reverse complement strand
ATTGTCTCACTTATCTCTGCGACGTTAAAAAGATAGTTCGAAGACTCCTTAATCTTGTATTGCACGATGAATTGGACGGCCAGGATGTTCATGTCTCCGGTGAGCATGAGGGCTTCTTGCGCCAGAGTTTGCTGGCGGCCTTGCCGATCTGTGCGGAAGCCTACCTCGACACGGTGAAGCTTCTGAACTTTCGGCTGCAGGACCGATTCGACAAGAGGAATTTTCAAATGAGGACCAGGCTCCACTGTTCTGACAGGGACGCCGAACCGCTTGACGACGCCCTCCTCATCCGGGGCGACGATAAACACACACTGCCAGGCAAGAAAGATAACCAGCCCAGCCAATGCGATGTTCCTGAAACCGCTTGAGGGCAGCAGATTCCCAAATGAGGGGATCAGATTCTTGAATTGTGATTGAGCTTGCTTGAGGGCGTCCTCAAGTGGGTCGCTCTTCCTGCTCCAAGGATCTTTGGGGTCCCAGACCATGCGGGCATTCGGCTGAGGTTAACAGCGAAGGATCTTGTCGGCGGTACCTTAGCAGAGTGCCTGAGTCGACGCAATCACGATTATCTCTAGTTGGTCCACCGTACGTTTTTCATACAGATCTAGGAGATGGATTTTGGTCATGGTCATTGATTCCGGCGCCGGCCACGACCCAAAGCGATCCAGTGCCGACAGTACAGGCCTAACAATGTTGGGGTCAGGGATGGGTTCATCAGCAGCAGCTCTCCTGGTTGGAAAGCTCGTGACAGAGTCACCGTTGACCCTGTAACCATCGTGCTCAAATATTATGCACGCTTTAGAACTAATCTTAACCGGTTCAACTCGGCGGAACCCGTGGTGATCATCATCGGCTGCTTCGACGAATGGGCCGGCGCGGGGCCGTTGCCGCAGCCCGTGCATCGCGATTACTGACCACTGACCTGGGTAATCTTATCTATTAGCATTGTGGCTTCACGGTCGAATGAAGAAAATGGGCATTCCTGTTTTATCGATTCCGAGAGGTCCCACTCATCTGCATTCGCCAGAGCCACCAATAGACGGCGACATTGAGGACGATCACCACTGTGCCCAACAGGATCTGAATGCTTCGTGTCAGGTCCGCAGGATAGAGAATCGGCAGCAGGTAGTATGTCGTGAAATCGTCTTCATAGCCGGCTTCTCCACCCTGCACGCGCAACCAAGTCTCCAGCGGTGTGAGTGGACAGATCCAACCGGTGAACTCGATGACCGCACCCCACACGACTGCCGGTAGGTGCAGTCGCGCAATCCACCGCCTCTTCAGCACAAGCAGCCCGCCGCACAGGACGAATACCACGAACGCCAGGTGAACGACCAGGACCAGATCGGCGAGGAGACGGTATATCATCGCATCATGCTAGAACAACGACGGGGAATCGTTCTTCTTCGGATAGCTCAGCGTTCCCTTCTCGAAATGAGCAAAAGACGTCAGTTGATGCGAATCAGCCTTTGTCTCGGACATGATGTGGCGGCTGTCCCAGCCACGGATCACCAGCGCATCGGCGATCAACGACCGATGGCAGCGCCATGGTACTGCTTCCGCACACATGATTGCTGCCCGATGCAATCGACTATCGGCCATCAGCTCTTCTAATGCATTCAGGAATTCGTCCGTCTGCATATAGTCCGCGTATCCGCGAAAACTGGCATTGCGCCATCCGCCATTGATGGAATCCTTCTTCGGCTTTCGTAAGCCGCCCAGCTCCGGAAAATGGCGATACTGGAACCCGGCATTGCGCAACGATTGAGCCAGCGTATCTGTATTGAACTGCGGATTATAGCGGGAACGAGGAATGGTGCGGACATCGACGAGAAGACTGATCTGATGGGCGCGCAATAAGCCGACGAATTCATCGATCGATCTCGTCGAGTGGCCGAGAGTCCAGACTGTCGGTCGCGCAGACATGGATCAGTGTGGCACAGCGGGCAGGGAATCGCCAGAGGATCACTCTGGCGGCATTTTTTCAGGATCGATTTCGAGTAGCCGCAGTCGGCCGTTTGCAATGTGCTCGGTTTTGTAGAGGCGATCGGCCAGCTGAATCGTCCCGACGAGGAGATTGCCGCTGGCTACGAACACAAAGTCACCCCGTGAAGGGGATTTGAATATCCCACGGATGACGGCAGTGTCATTGCTGCGGGAAACCGTGGACGTGAGGTCCAGCTCGTGGTTAGTTCCATCGAAGAGCTCAATGGTTATTCTGGGATGGGGTCTGGCCCCGGCATCCTTTAACAGCTGAAACAGTGGGAGATTGAGGGTGATTTCCCGGTCCCGAATGACCCAAGGTCTTCGCGGAGTGGATGGTTGATCGGAAGTGGGAGGAGTCAGGACTGTCTGCCATAAACTTTTTGGCATCGGACGCTCTTCGGCCCAAGCAGGAAAAAAACAGGCGCAACTGAGTAATCCGACAAGAAGCAGGCGTCGGTATGGGACGAGGTTGAGCCCTTGAAGCACGAATGCCATCAGAGGGTACTGGCCTGCTGAGCCCATCGCGTCAGTTCTCCCACATCTTCCAGGATGTCCACCGGGACTTCGTAATAGGAGTGGAGTGTTTGTGTGGCGTTGGGTCTAAACGGTTTCATCTTATGCTCGCGATATTGTACAGCCGTGGTCGCGTTTGTCTTGAAATAGAGCCGACCCTTGTGGACGATGCCAAAGAACACCCTACCACAATACAGCCCGTATCCCCCGAACATGGCGAGGCAGGTCACACCGTGCAGCCCGCTGAGTTGATCCAGCACGAAGTCCTTGAATCCGTCCTGCTTGAGTGCCATGGACTGTCACAGAGGTTTGCGTGCCGCGACCATTCGGACGGCGATAGGGAAGGTGATTCTATTGCCACGCTGGTATGGGATTGCAGCCTGAGTAATGAGGCGCCTGACCTCTTGTATCTGGTCTGTTGAGAGGTTGGCCATGAGATTCTGGACCGGTGCGGCGATTTCCGTCAGACTCGTGTAATACTCATCGGCTGACGCGTAAGACCATTCCGCGAGAAATTCCTGCTCCGCCACGTCGATCAATCCGGTTTGTTGCATCATGCCGGCAAGATCGCCGGGCGTGGCGAGGCGAAAGATCCCGGGGGCGGTGGGGTCCGGCGGCGGCAGATCGACCACCTTCTTTATCGCCTCCATTGAGAGACTGATCGAAGGATTCTTTTCCGGTGCAGACCACACGGCGGCCGCGATCCAGCCTCCGGGCCTCAGCACGCGTGTGATCTCTGCAGCCGCCTTTGGAACTTCTGGAAGAAACATGAGGCAGAACCGGCTGGTCACCGCATCAAACGAGTTTGCCTCAAACGGAAGCGTCGTCGCGTCGCCCGTAGGGAAGGCCACATTCGTCAATCCCAGCGCCGTGGCTTTGCGTCGCGCCACGTCGAGCATCCGTTCGGCGAGATCGATCCCAATCATACTCCCGTTTGACCCGACAGTTTGTGCACCAAGGAGGGCGGGATAGCCTGTGCCCGAACCCACATCGAGCACCTGCATCCCCGACCGGATCCTGGCATCGGCCACGAGTCGATGATTCACAAAGGCTATCTGCTCGTCGAAAAACCGATCCCACTTCTCCCAGCCCCCTGCGACGCGGTTCCAATCTTGCTGTTGGCCTTCAATGATCTGCTGTGGACTCTGCCGGGACATATCTGTCCTTTCTGTGAAGAGTCATAACATTCGAGACTGACCGTCAGCCGCCACTGAGTGCGCAGACAATGTATACCGAATCCGTCTGATGAAGGGGCGCAGCCAAATCTTGCAACTGCTCTTCGTTCACAAAAATTCTGATGTGTGGCCTGATCCGGTCCTGTTCAGTAATAATTCGAAATCGGATACCGGGATAGCGACGATCCAACGCCGTCAGCACATCGGCGAGTGTCGCGCCATCGACCTGCACGTCACCCTGGTGTGTCGTGTAGGATCGCAATGCAGTGGGTATATGCACCGTCATCGTCCGATCTCCGCAGCTTCCACCGAATAGATCTCCGGTAAATGCCTGGCGATGCAAGCCCACGTGGCCCCCTCGTTACGGCTCGCCCAGATCTCTCCGCCGGTGGTGCCGAGATAGAGCCCGACAGGGTCGTGCGCATCGCCACTCATCGCTTGACGCTTCACCGTCCACCAGGCGCTCGACCTGGGAAAGCCCTTGTCTTGTCTCATCCAGGTCTTGCCGGCATTGCGCGTGACATAGGCGGCAGGTTTGCCATCCGGACTCACGCGCGGCCATACGGTTGCTCCGTCCATTGGGAACACCCATGCATGGTCTGCCTCGCGCGGATGCACGACCATGGGAAATCCAATATCGCCGATCTTTTTGGGCATGTTCTTACCGATCCGCACCCACTCTTTCGAGGGTCTGTCGAGCCGATAGATGCCGCAGTGATTCTGCTGATACAGCCGGTCTGGGTTGCTGGGACAGAGCCGAACGCAATGGGGGTCGTGGAAGGTCACAGTGGCCGGATTGAAGCCCTCGACCACGTCGAGCCCTTGCACGAGGGGTGCGAATGTCTTGCCGCCGTCGATGGATTCATGCACGCCTCCTCCGGACATGGCGAAGTAGAGATGCATGGGATCGCGCGGATCAACGAGGATCGAGTGTAGCTTCGGTCCGTCCGGTGTGCCGTCCTGCACGCTGCCCATCCACTCGCGGTATTGCGGATCGTCGTTAATGTATGAAAAGGCACGCCAGGTATTCCCTCCGTCATCAGAGCGGAAGAGGCCCTGCGGCGACGTGCCGGCATACCATGCGTTCGGCTCATTCGCGTAGCAGGGTGTGAGCCAGAATGTGTGACCCACTGCGCGGCCCTTCTCACCTTCCGGTACTTTGGGAAAGGCAGGAGGAGCCACAGACTCTTTCCAGGTCTTTCCGGCATCGGTCGAGCGAAACATTGTGGGGCCCAGATGGCCGGTACTCGAAGCCATCAGCATCGTCCGTTGATCCCGCGGATCGAGCACCAGATGATGCACGATGTGACCTAAAAACATGGGGGCGGATAGCTTCCAGGTGCGGCGCGTGCGATCGCTTCGCAGGAAGAATGCGCCTTTCCTGGTGCCGATCAATAATACAATCGGACCAGTAGCTGGTTTGGAGCTGACGGCTGACGACTTCATGGCGCCTCCTTATAGATGAAGCTATTGAATTGTCTGTATTGTGCTGCGCAATTCCTTCAACTCTTCGGTCAAGAGATCAAGGTGCTGATCACGTTGAGGTTGATCGCCCTTGAATTTCCACAGCCGCTTGAAGATCGCGGTCATTTCCTTCTTGTGTGTCACGGCGAGATCGTAGGCGGGAGTCTTAGATTGCGCGTCCGTCACACCGCAGAAGGCATCATTGAGCGCATGGAATTGATTGTGCAAATCGTCGAAGGCGGTATCGTTGCCTTTGCCGCCCTTGGCCTTGCCCGCAGTGGTTTCCATCATCATGGTGAGATTAATCATCGTCTCCACGCCGCTGGCGCCTTTGGCCTGTGCCGCGTAGTCGCCTGCGCGGGGATAGAACAGATAGCTGCAGCCGCTGAGACTCGTCAGCGCGAGTGCCAATACGAGTAGCCCAATTGTTCGATGCATGAGGGTCTCCTTTGATAAAAGAAATGATTGATTAGTCAAGCATGTTGGCTGAGTCAGGTCAATGTGCAATCGCTTGTTCTGATCTCGAGGTCGCGCCAAATCCACCTTTGCCCTGCGTGCGATGCATTCAGCAGCTGTCGCGCCGGGTTAGGCGCGCGTGTCGAGTACTTCTACGCCCATTCAGAACGGCTCTATTTCTTCGAACTCTTCCTTGTTTTTGAGTTTCGCCATGTGGGTCACCTGCCTATCATTGGGTACAACCTTCTTAATCCTTCAGCCATGCTTCAATAGAACCTAATCTACAGTCAAGACCCGATTGCCCTAGGTAGTGGTGTGTGTGTCTAATTCCAATTACCGATTTTAATATCATTGGGCGAGGGTTTGCCTGTACCTGTTTCAACAAGGCCTTTGAGACTCAACATGAACGTCGCCCACTTCATACGGCAAGGGGCGGTGAATTCAGCCGCCTCACACCAGTTCTTGTGAGCGTGCCCGCAACACCTTCGACCGTCGATAACGCTGCATAAACCTTGGAAACCGGCGCCTTAGTTCCAATTCGGTGAATGACATCTACCATTTTGTCCTCCATGATCTACTGCTTCTGGTTGTATGTGACCTCCGGTATCTTCGTTTCTTTTCCGCAGTGGTAAGTTCCGTACATGTCGTGTCGGTTATTCATGATCTCGTCAAAGGCGCACGTCGCGCGACGGCGGAGACGTTGACCCATCTGCCCCTACGTTTAGCCCAGCCTGCTGTCACTGAATTGTTTAGTGCAATCTTTTTCCCATGAATCACCGCCTGTGCAGCTACTTGGTAAGTGACGATCGCAGCGTCCTGATTCAACAGGGTCACTCGGAAATTGCTGAGTCGATACTCTTTCAAGTCAGCCCCGCTTAGAAACTCCAACAGCTCCGATTTTGTTCGCTCCTCTCCATC
>DATDFW010000287.1:0-2421 GCA_036522375.1 Nitrospiraceae bacterium | reverse complement strand
GTTACGGCTTCATGAGGGGAGCAAGGTTTCGATCATGACGCCGGCAGGACCCATGGCTGTGTATGTCGAGGGGGTTTTTTACGATTACGCGACCGACGGGGGGAAGATGGTGATAGATCGAACATGGTATCTGAAAGCATGGCATGATGACCGGGTATCGGTGTACCCCGTCTATCTGGATGCCGGGGTCGATGCAGAACAAGTAAGGCAGGCAATCGTCACGCATGTCACTGGGCTGGATGGAACAACAATCCCACCGTTGGTAATCAGAAACCACGAGTTACGGAAAGAGATTCTCGAGATCTTCGATCGCTCCTTCGTATTGACCTATGTTCTTGAAGCCATTGCTGTGCTGGTGGCCGTGCTCGGCATCGTCAATACCTTGGTAACCGCCGTGTTAGAGCGGCGACGTGAATTTGCCACCTTGCGGGCTATCGGCGCCGACACGAGGCAAGTGGAGCGGTTGGTTTTATGGGAAGCCGCGTATCTCGGGTTGATTGGGGCCGTGTTGGGTGTCGTGGGAGGCTTGCTGCTTGCCCTGCTACTTATCCATGTTGTCAATAAACAATCCTTTGGCTGGACGATTCAGTTGACGGTTCCCGCCGGTGTGATTCTGCAAGCCATTGGACTCGCACTTACGGCCGTCGTGGTAGCCGGCTATTTCCCTGCCCGCTGGGCCGCACGACAGCCGTTGGTGGAAGGACTACGAGAGGAGTAGCGGTCTGGTTGGTAACTTTGCGTATGGGACGCGGCTCACTGAATGGGGCCCAGGGAAGAGTCTCGTTCAACGTATGCAGTGAGGACCAAACCGAATCTTACGCTGGAGAGGGAAAGGTTTGAAGGGAGTGAGGCCCCCGATGCGTACTCAATGCTGTATGTTCAGGGGTTCGAGCGACTGAGAACGAAGCTGTGGGGTATTTTCAGCAGCCGTTTGGTAGTCCACTTCGATGTTGAAGCCCAGATCTTCAATCATGCTCCATACCTCTTGGGCAGGCTGGCCTGGTGTCGTGAGGTAGCCGTTCACGAAAACGGAGTCGGCTGGATAGAGCGCGAGAGGTTGAAGGCTGCGTAGATTGTGTTCCCGCCCGCCGGCGATGCGGATTTCAGTATGTGGATGCAGGAACCGGAAGAGGCAGAGTACTTTCAAACAGCGTTGCGGAGTGAGGTTGTCACAATGCTCCAGCGGCGTGCCTGTTACTGGATGGAGCATGTTCAGGGGAATAGAGTCCGGTTTGACTTCGCGGAGTGCCATAGCAAGGTCAATCAGATCTTCGTTTTTCTCGCCCATGCCGACGATCCCCCCGGAGCAGATTTCTAATCCTGCTGCCCGAGCATTCTTGATCGTGGCTAAACGATCTTGAAACGTGTGGGTGGTGCATATTGAAGCATGAAAGGCTTCGCTGGTGTTCAAGTTATGGTTCACTCGATCGACGCCGGCTGCCTTTAACCGTTTGGCCTGCGCTTCATTCATTAATCCGAGGGAACAGCAGATTTGAATCGGAACTTCCTCTTTAATTGAACGCACGGCTCCTGCGATTTCGTCGATTTCTCGATCCAACGGGCTTCGCCCGCTGATGACGATACAATAGCGTTGGGCCTTCGAAGCTGCCGCTTGTCGGGCGCCTTCAATCATCTGTTGCCGGGGTACAAGATTATAGCGCTCGATTGGCGCAGTCGAAATTGCCGATTGGGAACAGTAATGGCAGTCTTCCTGGCAGGCTCCGCTCTTGGCGTTTTGCAACATCTGGAGACGGACGGTCTTGCCGAAATATCGGGATCGGACGGTAAAGGCGGCTTGGAGAAGTCCCAGCAACTGCTCATCAGGACATTCGAGCACAGTCTGGCATTCTCCTCGGGATAGCGTTTCGTCGCGCAAAGCTTTGGCAGCGAAATCCTGGTAGTCAACCATGGGACACTCCATCATCTGTAGAGGTTCATTGATTACGATGCGGATGGCTGCACGTGCGTCAGGCAGCCGGACTGGCCAAAAACCTACACGGTTTCGAAAGGAGAAGCAATGCCCTGATAGGGAACCGCAGAGACTGAGGGGTGGCCGCTGTTTTGACCTGATGTCGTCTGACCGGCATTTGGCCATGGCAGCGCCACTAAGGCGTTCCAGGTTCCACAGCGGCGGCAGCGCCCAGACCATTCGGTCGATTCTTGCTGACAGGCGGTACAGATATAAGGGACGAGCACTCGTTTCTTGAAGTGCATGGCTTTTTTGAGCTCAGCAACGGCCTGTTCCATGTGCTGCTTGCGAAGATAGAGATTAGCCATGATCTTGTGATAGTCGGCCAGTTGGTCCTGTATTCCTTCCACGGTCGAGAGGATGTCGAAGGCTTCGTCGACCATTTCGAGTCGATAGTAGAGCTTGCCTAAATAAAACTGCAGGGCGGGGTTATTCGGGTCTTGCCTGAGGGC
>DATDFW010000286.1:0-4782 GCA_036522375.1 Nitrospiraceae bacterium | reverse complement strand
ATTGTCCAGCCCGATCATGAGCAGTTCGTCATGCCCATGCGGATAGGCGAACTTCACGCAGCCATCCATTGAGAACTTCAGCGGCGCGCGGTGGATCGTCACCCCATTGGTAATCTCAATCCCTTCATCGGTCTGGTCGGGGCCGCGCTGGGCGAATTTGCTGAAGCACACAATGTTCACCCCCACCTGATAGACCTCCATGGCGGTAATCGGGGTGCCCTCGGGCGCCAGATACATGGTAAAGGTGGCCATCACATCCTTGGTGCGCGGCGCCTTATGATAGAAGGCGACAATCGACATGAGGTGATCCTCTTTGGCAAGCTTGACTCCATAGCCGGGCGGAAACCGCGTCTCAGTCATCTCCAGTCCGGCGCCGGCAAAGAACAATGGTTCCCCGTCGCAGGAGACGCTCGGTTTGCTGTTGTTGAGCATCAGGATATGGTGGAGATAGTTTTTGGGGAGGGGGGTGCCGTCTTTGGTGAAGACGGCGGTTTTATACCCCACCATATAACGATCGGCGGGAAGTTGAAAGGCATGTTTGGGCATCGAGGCGGCAAGGTCTCCATCGTGCCCGGCTGGCAGATCGATGGGGCCAAACGTCAGGGTGACAGTATTGGGTTCGACCGTCACCGTCGTGGTAGTCTGTTTCGAGAGGGTGGGAACGGCATGATGGTCGTGCCCGCCGTCGGCCAGGACCGGGGACACGAACCAGAGGATCACGAGCAGAATGCAGAGGGCCTGGCGCATACAACCTCCCAAGAAAAAAAGTGATCATGCGAACATGTGGTGCGATGCTCGGATATGCCTGATATGCCTGTAGGGTAGGCAGGTGTCATTGTGCAGTTGGTGGAGGAGGCAATCGTTTCCAGGAATAGGTCCCACCATGCTCGCGAGGGGGAATATTCTTTTGGGTACCGACCCGCGAATACCACCACACGCCCTTGGCCTGAGTCCCATCCTCTGACAGTAAGACCTCAAAGCCTCCTTCGCGATCATTACCAGGCTGCTGCCAGGTACCCTGCCAGAGTCGATCGGCGAATTTTGTGGTGGTAAACCGTCCATTATGTTGGGTATAGGGACCGTTCCCGGCCTTGTCGAGTGTGGCCTTGTAGCGTTTGTCGTCTTCCACTTCAAGAATTTCCCATTCTCCGCTGAGATCCGGCATGGAGGAAGACGCATTGCTGACCAGGTGTTGGGACGCGCTTGGCGCAGGTCGTTGAGCGAATGGATCCCCAAGTTGAATCGTTCTAAATGACTCGTGCCACGATAACAACATCCATTGCCCCTCACGACGTTCGAGTACGCCAGTCTCTCTCAGCGGAATGATGGTTCGTTTTGGATCAGCGCCTTCCCCGACAAAGCGGATGTAATCCAGCTCCATCGTAAACCATGCGAGATCGCCCTTGGTCCAGACCTTCAGCTCATGAATGGGAATATCGAGTTTCTGGACGGAATTAAATTCCTCTCGCATTTCACGCTCAAACTCCGGCCATCCCACGTATTTGCGTCCACCGATCGTGTAGCTGGTGATGTCGGCATCATGGGCCATCAGGCGGGAAAGAGTCGTCAGATCCTTTTCGGCATTTGCACGAACGAGTGTGCGGATCGTTTCTTCTGGGCCAGTCAGGCCAGCTGCCTGGCTCTCAATTACGTGTGCGATGCCCACAAATATGATAAGGGCGCTCGTGAGAGCGGGTTTCAGAATTCCGACCATGAGCATGCTCCGTGTGATGCGCTAGCGGTAAATCAAGATTTGAAGCGGCTGGACTGGCAGGCTACACGCGCTGTGCGTTCTTGTCAACGGCAGAAGTCTGAGGACTGCCTGAATTAATAATGAGACGTAACCACAATCACGGTCACATTATCTTCTCCCCCCCTGCTAAGTGCCTGCTCGATCAGGTCATGGCAGGCTCGATGGGGATCGCCGTTCGCACCTGAGAGTACCGATGCGATGGCTGCGTCATCCAACATCTTCGTGAGCCCGTCGCTGCAGAGCATAATAAGGTCGTGCGGCGTGACCAGCGTCGATGTCAATTCCGGTTTCATGTCTATGCCCATCCCCAGGCCTTTGATCAAGATGTGACGCTCAGGATGTGTGAGCGCCGTGGCTGCATCGATGAGCCCGCGCTGCACAAATTTTTCGACGAGGGTATGATCGCGGGTCAATTGCTTGAGTGCTCTCGCCCGATAGAGGTAGGCGCGGCTATCTCCCAAGTGGGCGATATGAGCAGACAGCATTGGTGTCGAGGTGATGGTCAACGCAACGAGGGTCGTGCCCATGCCTTCCAAGGTTGGGTCCGCGAGAATCAGGTCATGGATTCTGTGGTTGGCGCAGGTCACGAGATCTGCCACAAATTCTCTGGCATCGCTCGGGTGTTCGCGGAGCCATGCCAGTCGTTCTCGTGCCCGCTCGGTGGCAACAGATACGGCCGTTTGGGCGGCGAGATCCCCTGCTGGATGACCTCCCATCCCATCTGCCACAATCCAGACGCCGCAGTCGTTCAAGAGCGCCAGCGCATCTTGGTTCGTCGTTCGCACATGGCCTCTATCGGTTCGACCAACACCGTTCCACTGTTGAGGTTGTGTCACGAGGTAACCTCAATCTGCTCTCGGTAACGGGATGGAGGAAATCCAACGGAAGATGGGCCGAATCGCGCAACCATTTGGTCATAGAGCAAGGCTGCGAGCGGTTCAAGATTTTGAGTATCGGCGGCATTATATCTCAGCAGGAGATCGCGTGCGGCCTCGTCTCCCTGGCGCCATCGGTGCCATAGACGAACGGCTTCCCATCCGTCGAGTCCCATGACATCGGGCTCGCGCGCAATCTGGACTTCGTGCTCGATGTGTTTCAGGCCGCCTTGCATACCGAGTCTTCTCGCTGCGAAACACAGATCGAAGTGCGGTTTCTTAAAATTCAACCGAGGGAACTTCGCCTGCAAGTAGGGAATGTCAAACCCGCTGCCGAAGAAAGTAATCAAGAGGTCTGCCTGCTCCAGTTCCGTGTGCAATCGCTCCTCCGTTAAGGTTTCCTCGCGGACCAAGCTTGTCATGTGCCCGTTGCGATACAATCCGACCACCGTCACATAACCGTCCCGCGCAGACATCCCAGTCGTTTCGATGTCCAGATAGAGCGTGCGATGGCGAAATGCGTTGAAGAGGCGCCAGTGCTCACGACGTTTCAGGCAAGTGCCGAAGTAGTGCGCGTCGCCTTCTTCCAGGCGTGACTGAGCGATGGTGAGTTCGCGGTCATACCACTCTTTTCTAGCCGAGGAGATGCCAGGGAGGGTCTGAGATTGGAGGAATGCATCCCAATCCAGAATGCATTCCTGCCAGAGTCGACGTTCGGAACTTTGACCGATTCCTTTGAGCACGACGAAGGATGACGTGAGCATGTGATCGCGGGATTGTAGCCTTGATTTCATGGAATAAACAAGCTAAAGTCCGCGACCTGAGCGGGCTTTCATCTCATGACAACAGGGAGGCCCCGATTAGAACTCCATGGCTGATCTCCCCAACAAAATTCGCATTACCGTCGGCTCTGTGCAGCTGGACGCGGAACTTACATCGACGAAGACAGCTCAGGAAGTCTACGCAGTGTTACCAGTTGAAAGTCAGGTCAACACATGGGGCGAAGAGTTCTACTTTAAGCTGCCGGGAGTAAAAGACCATCGAGAGACGGCGACGAATCACATCAAAGTTGGTGATGTCGCATTCTGGGGAGCGGGGCAGGTCCTGGCCATTTTCTTCGGACGCACTCCAATGAGTATGGGGCAGGATCCGGTTCCAGCTGATCGTGTGAACGTCATTGGTCATATTCTTGGGGATGCGTCGGTACTGCGGCGTGTCATGGATGTATCGACCATCCGGATCGAACGAATCTAGTAGAATGCTGAAACAGTCCGCCAGCGTCGTTCTCCCCTCGAAAGCGTCCTCAACGTAGCCAAGAGGCTACGCCTCCGGTGCTTTCATCGGCTGCGGCCTAGCTGGACGAACTGTTTGAGCATTCTACGGGACCATGCTCTAATAATTTCTCCATGGATCGTTGACTATGCGGCTGTCCAAGGAACGTGTTCGCCACATGTCGGAGTCGCTTGCCACCAGGTTACAGGAGGAGGGGCATGTCGTGCTCGCCGGGGATCGTAAAGTGTTTGTCGAGCAAATTGATCATGCCATTCTCGAGGAATTGTTGGTCGAAGACCGCCTGAACGCCGAAGTGCGGCAGTTGTTGAAAGCCTACGAGCAAGATATCGAACGGGGACACGTGGACTTTCAGAAGATGTTCACAATGGTGAAGGGTAAGCTGGCGCGCGAGCGGGGCATCATCCTTTAAAATGGTGAAGGGTAAGGCGTGAGGGGGAAGGGGTGTGAGATAGATGAGCCGTCTAGTCGGGAACCCTTTACGCCTAACCCCTCACCCCTGACGAGTTTTGTATGTTGAGCGAAGACAAAGTCAGTCATCTTTCCCACGTCATTCTTCAGGCGGTGAAGAAGAGCTCGCTGGTGACGATGCAGGCCGACGAGGGGCGGGTCCTGAAAGAGATCAAGCGGGTGCTCGCATCCGAGTTGGCGCAAGAAGAGGAGATCGATCGAAAGGTCAAAGCCAAGCTGGCCTCTTATTCACGCGGGATCGTAGAGGGCAGTGCGGAGTGGGACGTGCTCTATCGGAAAACATTCGAGGAGGAGGCACGGAAACATGCGAAGACCTGAGATGTCATTGCAACGCAGAGGGACGATGAGATACCTGTCCATTCTCGGAGTGATCCTCTTGCTCGTCGGGGCGGT
>DATDFW010000285.1:0-5278 GCA_036522375.1 Nitrospiraceae bacterium | reverse complement strand
GGAGAACTCCGTCCGCATTGCCGAAGCCTGTCACAGCGATTGGAGCTTTCGAGACACGATTTTCCCAGCTTTTCGCGGACTCACGGACGAAGGTGCATGTGTCATGCTTCAAGAAAAAACGTATGCGGGGGCGGTCGAACGGTATGGTGCGGTGTCATCGGAGATTCGTAACCGGATTGAGGAAGAACTCGCTGTCATCCGAAATCAGCACTTCGCACATTATTTTCTCGTGGTTGATGAAATCGTCAAAGAGGCGCCCCGCACATGTGGTCGTGGCTCCGTCGCCGCCTCGATCGTGTCTTACTGTCTCAAAATTACGCATGTAGACCCACTCAAGCATGGGTTGTTCTTCGAGCGGTTTCTAAACGCCGGCCGCAAAGACCCGCCCGATATCGACATCGATTTTCCCTGGGATGAACGCGATAAGATTTTGAAATGGGTCCTTGAGAAGTACGACCGCCAGGCAGCGATGGTAGCGAACCAGAACAGCCTCGGCTTTCGTGCTGCCATCCGGGAAACAGCAAAAATCTACGGGATACCGGCCGAAGAAATTACGACAATCGCCTCTCGAGTTCTGCGGCAGAACGCGGTGCTGCGATTTCCCAGCACTCCGACCAACGATCAATGGCTGAGCCGGATATCTCAGACGCTGAGACTGAAGGCGCCCTGGCCAGAGATTCTCGATCGAGCCCTCCACACGCAGAACCATTTCCGCCATCTTTCGATGCATTGCGGCGGCGTCGTGATCGTACCGCATGACATCCGGCGCTATGTGCCGGTCGAGTTCACGGCGAAACGCCTGCCAGTCATTCAATGGGAAAAGGATCAGACTGAAGAGGCGGGCCTCGTCAAAATTGACCTGCTGGGCAACCGGTCGCTCGCCGTCATCCGCGACGCGCTGATCGCCATTGCTCGCCACACAGACCGCACGATCGACTATGCAAATTGGGATCCGTTGAACGATCCGGCCACTCAAGATGTGATCAGGCGCGGCGATACCATCGGTTGTTTCTACATCGAATCGCCGGCGACGCGACTGTTGCTTAAAAAGCTGTGGGTCAGCATGCCTCCGGACCAGCGCGCGGTCACCGGTGTCTTCGAAAATCTTGTGATCGTCTCATCGCTCGTCCGGCCTGCAGCCATCAGCTTCGTCCAGGAGTTCGTGCGACGCGCGCATGGTAAGCCATATCAATCGTTGCATCGCCTCATAGAACCTATTTTGAAGGACACGTATGACATCATGGTCTATCAAGAAGATGTCACAAGAGTGGCGATGGCACTCGCCAACTTTTCCATAGAAGACGCGGACCAACTCCGGAAGGTCATCAGCAAGAAACACAAAACGCGGCAGCTACGGGAGTATCGTGAGAATTTTTATCAGGGAGCCGCGAAGAACGGCGCCTCGCCAGAGATTATCGACAAGATATGGGCGATGATTATGAGCTTTGCTGGCTACAGTTTCTGCAAGCCCCATTCGGCCAGCTATGCGCAGGTCTCGTTCAAATGCGCCTACCTTCGCGCCCATTATCCGGCGGAATTCATCGCAGCCGTCATCAGCAACCACGGCGGCTTCTATTCGACGTTCGCCTATCTCTCTGAAGCCCGACGCATGGGGCTCGCCATTCTCCTGCCGGATGTGAATACCAGCGACTGGGCCTATTGCGGCGAGGGGGATCGGATACGCATGGGGCTCATGCAAGTGAAGACGATTTCGGAAGCCATCGGTAAGCGGATCGTCAAGGAACGGACAGAGCACGGTCTGTTCCGATCGTTTCAAGACTTCCTCGCGCGTGTCAAACCGGAACAGGGACAAGCCAGAGCACTCATTCGCGCCGGTTGCTGCGATTCCATCGCCGGTGAACTGACCAGACCGGCCTTGCTCTGGCGGCTCTATGCGAAAGATAGCGACGATTCAGGCCCATTGCCGTTGCCTGATGAGTATTGCGCCTCTCAGAAACTGGCTCATGAGATCGAGTCGTTCGGCTTTCTGGCAAGCCGTCATCCCCTGACGCTGTATCGAGAACAGATCGAGCGGCTGCAACCAGTCCCAGCATCTCGAATGGACCGGTTCATTGGACGCCATATCACGATGGTGGGATGGCTCATCACGGAGAAGCCGGTGGAAACAAAAACCGGCCTGGCAATGGAATTCATCACCCTCGAAGATACTACCGCTCTTTATGACGCGACGCTGTTTCCTGAGGTCTATCGGCGCTGTCACCAACTCCTATCGTCCAATCGCCCCTATGTGGTGCGCGGTCTCGTAGAAGCAGAATTTGGCGTCGCGACGCTGACGGTATTCGATCTTCAATTACTCGAATCGGCAGGGATTCAGAAGCCTCACCGGCAGATGCCTCATGAACCATGGTATGGTGATCTATGCGACGCCCTAGCCGATCCGCCGCTCTCTTCCTTCCCGGGAAACTGACTCTGCCTGCCTTACGGGAGGCTGCTGTTTCCTGCACAGGCTGCGATCTCTACAAGCAGGCTACACAAACCGTCTTTGGAGAAGGATCGGTGCATGCCGAACTTCTCTTTGTCGGCGAACAACCGGGCGACCAAGAAGACCAGAGAGGCCATCCTTTCATCGGCCCTGCAGGCAAAATCCTGGATAAGGCTCTAGCTGAAACGGGGATCGCACGCAACGACGTGTATGTCACGAATGCCGTGAAGCACTTTAAGTGGGAACCGCAAGGCAAACGCCGCAAACATAAAAAACCCTCTGCCGTCGAGATCGCCGCCTGCCGTCCTTGGCTGGAGGCAGAAGTGACGGTATTAAGGCCGCGCGTCATCGTCTGCCTCGGCGTCACCGCCGCGCAATCGGTGTTCGGAAAAGCAGTTCGGCTAAACGAGCTGAAGGGAAAACCCTGGGACACAGACATTGCACCGAATGTCTTTGTGACGGTTCATCCCTCGGCAATTCTCCGGCACCCGGAAGCAACGCAACGAGACGAGGAGTACCGGCAGTTTGTCGATGATCTGCGGCGCGTTGCACAGTTTCTCCGTGCCAAGGGCGCCTGATGAGCCGCAAATCGAACCGCTCACAGACCTCTTCTCATCATCGACATGATCAGTGGGTTCACGTTCGACGACAGCGCTGAAAACTCTTTCCGGCCACCACACCCTTGTTGACCCATTACTTCCCGTTACCATATCGGTTTGATTGGAGCAACTGTCATGACCGATCTGCATTATGCTGAGCACGATCCCTGTCACCAGCGGGAATTGTGTATCGTTCCTCAATTATAGTTCTGATCCGGTGACGACTTTCGATCGGAGTTAGATGACCTTGATCCTCGACTCGGTATACCGCAGCAGCGAGAACGTCGTCCTTAATCGCTTCGGCCATCCATGTAGAATAATGATGCTCCCGGAGATGATATAACCAGGTAGCATCGTCTACTCCTTCCCCCAACTGCATGAACAAAATTAAGTTGTGGGCGCGAAGATTGAGCTGCCCCAACGGTCCTCTGAAGTAGAAACATCGGTCCAAGGGCAATTCCCCCTCGGCATATTTTCGTCGGTGCCTCTGTCGTTTCATCGTGCTGGCGGCAATACGCATTCGGAACGGTTCTTCATTGGAACTGCGATTCCACACAAAGGCCTCATCAGATTGGAGATGGGAGACATCTAGCGTGGGGGCTGGCCTTTCGATCGCAGTGCAGAAGCACCGAATGGTATTGTCAGGTCGCTCTCCGAGGGCGATAACTATATCGACGGATTCCAGGATCGAACGTTCGATTTGATCAGGATGGACCGTGACATAGATCGCAGAAAATAATTTATGTGCAAAAATACGAGGAGCGGACTTAGTAGTGTTCGGCAGTAGATGATGTGTTTCATCCAACAATATCCAATGAGGCCTACCCGTCTTTACTCCCATCTCCTGAAGACGCGGCAACAATCCAAGAAAAAACTCTGGCCGACCCTGAAGTGTAAGACCCACCAAGTTCACCACGACGTGATTGCGTGGGCTGGCCAGACCCTTCATTACTTCGTCAGTTGTAGGACTCCGTTGGGCTGTGCCAAACATGACCGCTTGCGGAAAATTCTCGTAGTCTCCCTCAGGGTCGATGAGACAGCATTGGTACCCGGATTGTCCTAGTCTGTGCAAGAGGTCGGTTGCCAGCATAGATTTTCCACTGCCGGAGGTTCCGGCGAGCAACACACTCTTTCGTGACGGATCCAGATAGATTTCCTCTCCCTTTTCCCTGGTTCCCAAAAGTATACGATGTCTGGATACAGTTTGATCGGCGGCTTCGAGATCATCATGCAGGAGTGCGTCAATAATCTCGACCACCCCGGTTCCGTATGCTCCGTCGGTTGTTCTGTCAGCGGCGTTCTTTAACATGGGGATAGCATGTTGGACTGCGGCTGCATACTCGCATAAATTGAGGAGAGCGTGATCATTCTCAGCGTCACCAATCGCGACCGTATTGTGTGGCGATAGATCCAATTCATCCAGTGCGGCAAGCAACCCGCTACCCTTATTAATGCCGGCAGGGAGGACCATCACTGCGCCCTTGTTAAAGATAATGCGCAATTCGAGACCGAAATTTCGAATGACCTCAAGGATTATTTTTTCATTGGGAGAACACGTAGCGATGATGGTCTCCCCGACATGGAGCGGCACCTTTCGTCGCCGGAGCTCTTCGACAAAGGCAGGAATGGGTGGCGGAGCCAGCAGCCTGATCTCTTTTGTGGCTGGTCGGTAGAGCGCGGCCCCGTTTTCTGCTACCACCCGATCACACAGGGACGCTTGGGGGAAAATCTCGAGCAAATCAGGAAGGACCCGACCTGTCACAATGATAAATCTACGGCCGGAAGCGATAAGCCGTTCAATGGCATTAAGCGTGCTCTCGGCTACCACACCCGAGGTAGCGAGCGTACCGTCATAATCGGCTGCCAGTACAAAATATCGCATTCTTATCAATGCGCTGTTAGGTCCACGGGCCGCGAAGTTAGCAACCAGCTGCCTCATTCTGTCGATAGGATCGCCTAACCGCGAAACTTTGAACAGGCCACGTTCTGAGTACCACCTCGACCGTCTCAAGGACAGGTAGAATGGTTTTAGATTACGACGGAAAAGAATCGACCTGCGTTACGGCCTGCCATCAACTCGGACGCAGAGCCAATTTACCGAGATAATGCTCGTCGAGCGCCCGATGCGCATCGGCTGCCTGGTCCAACGGGAATATGCGCGCGACATGAACTTCAAACGGGCCGGCCTCGATCAAGCGATTGAACATATCGATCGCCTGCCGGTTCGGTGCTCCGT
>DATDFW010000284.1:0-2933 GCA_036522375.1 Nitrospiraceae bacterium | reverse complement strand
GCTACGCCGTATAGTCCGCCTACGAGTTGTCCTTCCTGCCAAGTTTCAACGGAATGGGCATATCCAAGTTCGTGTAACAGTGTGTAGGCCTCGAGGATGGCCGCAGTGATCCACGTTCCGCCATCCGGATATTGTGGCCTTGGTCCTGCGCAATGTCGCATCACTTCGCGAAAGCACTGATCGACCGTGACGCTGAATAGACCGGGACGAATGCTTCTTTTCAGGCTGCGTGAGATATGGAGTTTGTCGGGAAAGAGGACAGTTCTGGGATCGGGCGACCACCACAAGATCGGCTGATCGTCGCTGTACCAGGGAAAGATTCCGTGGCGGTAGGCTTCAAGCAACCGCTCGGGTCGCAGGTCGCCCCCGACAGCGAGCAACCCTTCGGGCGACGCCGAATCAACGGGCGGGAAACGCAGATCTCGAGGGTTTGCACTGAGCCTGGCCATGGCCGCGTAGAGTGCTCCGAGCGACATGCAAAACTATGAGTTCGTAAACTGGATCATCACCCTTTCTTTTCTTCTGCCTGTGCCAGTAACGGCTGGAAGGTAGGATCTGCATCCAGGACCGCTTTCAAGGCCTCTGCCCCGAGGAAGAATTGCCAGACTTCCGGCGTCTGTCCGGGAACTTCAGCAAACCATCGTTTTGCTTCCGTCAGTCGCTCTAGGAGAGCCTGATTGTCTCTGTCCGGCGTGAACAGCAAACTGTAGGCTTTGGTGTATTCGGCCATGAATTTATCGAGCGGCAGGTCGGCGAGTGTGAGCGCTTCGTCGGCATCCTGGTAGGCGGCCCGAATGTCCGAGTCATCAAGAATGCGGTTCCAGGCCACTTTGCTGATGCGGGACCAGGCTAATTGGAGCAGAGCCTCGCCTCTGCTGGCTCTTCGCTCAGCCGGAATGGCTTTGACCAAGGATTGAAGTGTTGAAATCGCGGGCTCTTGATCGTTGTTCCATCGGTAGGCCACGCCTAATCGAAATCGGTTGTCAAGTTGTTCTGGCCGTACGACAGCCAAGGCTTGCATCGCTGAAATCATGCGGTACAGGTAGTCGGCAGTCGTCGGCTTGTCGAACCCACCCATCTCCATGCCTAGCGACAGGTCCATGCGCACTGTTTGGGCGTAGATGTTCCAAAAATGCTCGTTCACGACCAGGGCGAGCGCCGGATCCGTCACCGTGAGTTTGTGGAACGGGATGGCCTCGCGCAAGACAACGGCATAGAGGTGTCTGCTGAGTACCATGAGGGCCTCGGGCTGATTGGGATCGATGATAAGGACACGATTCAACATGGCCACGCGGTCACGCAGTTCCGGAAAGGTGGCTGCCCGAGCAACTCCGGCGGTCAAGAGCCCCGGGACGTCCGCTGGTCCCCACCAAATCAGCGAGTCGGGGAGAGCCCGACTGGTTTCTGTGGCAAAGGGAATTTTTTCCTGGATCCCACTGCCGAACACAGCACCGCTGGTGACAGGAAGATTGAGGACAGCCGTGTCGCCCGCAAAGCCATGCTTCTTCAACCCAGAAAGGACAACCCACTGGGTGGTGATCTCTTTCAGCGCTCGTCTGGCCCGCTTGATCGTATTGGTCCATTTGACCGAGCCGGCCGCATAGGTCAACGGAGCTGTGAGGGGATCCTGATAACTGACGGATAATTTCACCAAGGTTGTCGGCACCGCGACGGTCGAACCATTCGGTCGAAGACGGAACGAGGCAGACGGGAGCTGCGTACTACCTATGATGTGGACTTGGAACCCGGTTCCTGGCGGCCTAAGACCCAGTGAGTCAGTCACGAAGGCCGAGGCGGGATAGAGGTTCAAGTCTTCACTGAAAAAGACCAAATCGCCGTCACTGGGCCACAAGATCTCCATCCCCACATCACTTCGCACCAGCGTGGGCGCATGTGCGTCTTTGAGGCCTTGCCAACAGACGTCATAGATGGCGTCGGAGTCCGGCGGATAAGTCTTCATGCCACGGGGGGAAGCAACCACGAGTGGATACTGACAGGCGAAGTCCAGCTGAGTGACGCGAACTTTGTTTCCTGCTCCCATCGCTTCGGCGTAGCGTTGGGCCGTTACTTCAGCTGGAGTAGCCGATTTCTTAGAATTTTTCGCCGTACCGGCTGATGCCGGTGAGGGTTCGGCCAGGGTCATTGCGATGACCATCGACAGAATCCCGGCGAGGAACAGGAGCATGCACCACCAACGCTGGAAGATCTGCAGGCGTATCATGTCGAACAGACTCCTCGTATGAAGAAGGACGCAAAGACGGAACTCTATCACGCTGCTTTGAGGATCTGAAAGAGGCCAAGGAGGTTGCGCCACGCTTTACGACCGACTGACGAAGAGGAGGATCTATCGCCGTCTTATTCGACCGCGATCACAGCCTTCATGTCATGACCGGGCATGTCGCACAGGTACGAGAAGGCTCCGGTACGTGTCGGTGTGAACTGAATCTCAATGAGACCGTCAGGGGGAATGATCACTCGCTTAAGGCCGTCTGGGCCGAACTCCGGAGCTCCGTTGCCCCCCACGTCGAGGTCAACGCCGAAGAAGAGTTCCTTGGCCACGACGGTATGGAGTTCCGTATCATGGTTGCGGAACCGGAGTGCTGTCTGTCGATCATAATGCAAGAGGACATGATTCGGAATGAACATCCGTCCGCGGATGTCTATGGTAATCAATTCCAGCTCAATATCGGCCGGCAGTGCCGGTATGGGAGTTGCGAGCAGCAGAGTCAGGCACATGAACCTGACCGTACTTCTCACAGTGCGTGAGCTGCCTCAAGGATCGCGCGGCGCATGTTCATTCGGTCGGTCGATGTCAACTGTGGGGCTGGATGATGTCGGCAAAGCGTGACCGTGCGTTGGAGGGAGGCGATAAATACTTCACAGTTCGGGCAGGCTCCCAGATGCTGCCGTATTTCACGACAAATGTCGGCTGG
>DATDFW010000283.1:0-3271 GCA_036522375.1 Nitrospiraceae bacterium | reverse complement strand
AGGTGAGATCTGGGGTGTACGGCGAGTCCATGCATCCGGCCTCGTGTCAATGAAAAGCAATGCCGAAAAGCTGACAATGAACATCACCAGTTTGCGAATAATCGATAAAACTCTAGGATTTCAGCATACCAAACGTATAAGCGAGACGATTTTCTCCTATCGCTGTAAGCTACTGAAGGCAGCAGTCGGGGAGCACAGTGGTTTCGAAATCACGGCCCAGGCATTGCGGATTTTATCGCTTTGCTTCTCCAATAACCATCTTCTGCGGGCTGTTGTAAAACACGCTCTTCCGAACTCGCATTTGCATGCGACGATACGTTCGTTGCGCCGGCCTCTTGAACCAGGTTTTTTGAGCCATAGAAATCCTGGAGTTTTGGCGCGGACTCGTCAAGTTGATTGCCCATTGGCGATTTTCGTCCCGTATGTCGGCGCTCGGTCCGAGACGTTTATCCGGCGGCACGTGGAAGACCTGCTTCCTGGAAGAACTGCGGTAGTCGGCCGTTTGCTGCCGCAGTCGGATGGGGACTGGACCGTAGATGGTCCTTTTCTAGACCGCAACTCGATCCGGCCCATGCTCGTATCGCCCTCAATACTCGGGCTCCGCCAAAAGGGTGGCTATACGTCTGAGATGTGCGAGAACAGAACGATCAAACGGTTTTTGCGCGACTTCGGAGTACGTGTAATCCTGGGAGAATATTTGCATTCGTCCGTACGATGGTTGGAGGTTGCACGCGATTTGAATGTGACATTTTTCGGGCATGCGCATGGATATGACGTCTCGGCGCGACTGCAGGACCCCAACTGGCGTGCTGAGTACTTGAGATACAACGACGCCGGTGGAGTGATTACGATTAGCGATATCAGCCGGTCGAAACTATTGGAGATCGGTTTATTGCCCTCCAAGGTTCACGTGATTCCTTATGGAGTAGATGTTCCGGGGGAAGCTCCGTCACGCCCCGAGCGTCCCACTATACGCTGTATAGCAGTCGGCCGAATGGTAGGTAAGAAGGCCCCGATCCTGACGCTCGATGCTTTTCGACGCGCTTCGGACGCATTTCCGCAGCTGAAACTAGACTACATTGGAGATGGTGAACTATTGCCGGCTGCAAGACAATTTATCCAAGCTTTCGACTTACAGGACAAGGTTTCACTCCATGGGAGCCAGCCGAACCATGTCGTGCGAAAAATGATGGCGAAGGCAGATATCTTTTTACAGCACAGCCTTACTGACCCAGACACCAAGGATGAAGAAGGCCTTCCGCTTGCGATACTTGAGGCGATGGCCTGTGCTTTACCGGTGGTCTCAACCAGGCACGCGGGCATACCGGAAGCGGTCGTCCATGGCGCGACGGGGTATTTGGTTAACGAGGGTGATAGCGAGGCAATGGGTGAACAACTGAAAACGTTGGTTCATGAACCGGAAAGAGCAAGACAAATGGGGCAGGCGGGCTGGGCTAGAGCAAAGGAACGCTTTTCCTGGGAACGGCAGCGGAAATCACTGCTGGCGCTGCTAGAACTCGATGCCATTGGATAACGCTTTTATGGCGTTGATTCTTGCTGCTCGGAAAATCCGTGGCGTGTCAGAGCAATAGCCGGGCCTGAGAAAGTGCTCCGACGGCGAGTTCAATTGTCGGACGAAATTCTACGCATCGAATGTAGCGGCGGTATGGATCAGATTCCCTACGGTGAAGTTCGGTTTCACCCGCACTCCTATGGTGACCCTGCCGGACGATTGTTCTCCTGGCGAGGGCAACTATATCGGGGGATCAGCCATGAGGCCACCCAGTTTTTCCTCAACTTGCTCCAAAGCGGGACCACCGGTGATCTCACCAGGGCGGGCCTTCTGATCGACACTGAACTTACCGATCTGTCGCTCGCCGGGTATGGGATGGTCGTGCGCCATCGGCCGATCACCTTTCTCTCATACCCCCAGGAATGGTGCGCTCCGATGTTCAGGGATGCTGCCCTCGCATACATCGACCTGCTCGCCGCGCTTGCGCGTTGTCGTCTCACGCTGAAGGATACCCACCCGTGGAATCTGACATTCGACCGCTCACAGCCGGTATTTCTTGATTTCACCTCGATCAAACCACTCTCTCACGACGGCGGATATCAAGGTTATGACAAATTTCGCAGATATTACCTGTACCCGCTGGTCCTGATGTCACGTGGACACGAGAGGCTCGTACGGCACCTTTTGCTCGACCCTGACGGTATTTCTGCATCCGATCTTTCCATACTTTGTCGACGGACTGTTCCAATCGGCTGGAAGTCATCCGCCGGCGAAGGCCTTCACTCCGGATGGAGCAAACACGCGGCCGGCTGTCGTCAACGACTGGAGAGGAGCTTCAGATCGGTCCAGTGGCTTCTTGCCGATGATCGCGGGAGCACGGAACGGCTTTCAACGGACCTTTCGAGACTCAGACGCGACGTTGAAAGTGTTCCATTGCGTAATCTCGACTTACAGCCTTCGGCGCAGTGCAGCGGCGCTCCTGGACCAACCCCCACTCAGTCCCCTTTCAACGCAGAGGACATTACAAACGCCATCAACGGTCTGCGTCCTGCGTCGATTTTGATCATCGGGAATGAAATGAAACAGTATTCGCAGTCAGCAGCGGCTGCCGGAACGCCTGTTGTATTCTTCGATACAAAGTCGTCCTGCGTGACACGAATCTACCATGAAGCTCGTGCGAAACGTTGGCCGTTGCTTCCCCTGGTGATGGATTTCGCAGATCCGACGCCGTCAAGAGGCCTCTCGAGTCATGTCTCCATTGCAGCGACCGAACGATTTCAGTGCGACATCGTCGTTGCGTTGGGACTGGTCAGGCGCCTCATCTCTCAGCGGCACCTGCGGTTCCATCATATCGTTGATGGCCTTGCGCAGTTCTCAAAGCAATGGGTTCTGGTCGATTTTGCCCCTCCGGCATCGGAAACCCAATCCTGGGATACGATGGCCAACTTTATCACTGCCCTCAAAGAGCAGTTCCCTCGCGTCACTCCGCTCTCGGTTGCCGCGCAGCAGAACCCGTTATTTTTGTGCGAGAAGTAGCCAATCGACCATGGCTCGACAACAAACCACTACGCCCCTCGTTTCAGCCATCATTATCTTTTTGAACGAAGAGAAGTTCTTGCCCGAAGCAATCGACAGCGTCTTCGCACAGACACACGACAACTGGGAGCTTTTACTGGTGGACGATGGTTCAACAGACGGGAGCAGCGAGATAGCGAGGGGGTGCGCGAGAAGATACCCCGGTAAGGTCCGTTATCTCGA
>DATDFW010000282.1:0-4758 GCA_036522375.1 Nitrospiraceae bacterium | reverse complement strand
AAATCCGATACGTAGGAAAATTCCGATGGAATTCCGCAGACCCTAATTGTTTCGGTGCGACGCCGCGACGAGCCTCTAATCGCCTTCAATTTTCCACGTGAGCTATTTTGACCAGATCGTCGCAGGCCTTCTCATTATAGTTAAGTTCGATAAATCGCAACCAATGGCATTTATAGCCGGTGCCGGGAGCGAACAGAGGGAGGGCCAGCCTGGAAGGTCCGGCCCCCTCGAGATTTATGGGACGCAACATTAGGAGGTTGACTCATGAATACCACGTCATTGAAGAGCCTCGTGGGAGCACTGGTTTTGGCAAGCGCTGGGCTTGTTCTGGCCGCCTGTAACACAACCAAAGCCACGATCGACACATTCGCCAAGTTTACATCGAGCACGAGTCCGGGGGAATGGATCAATGCCGATGGCATGATAAGGGAAAACCAAAAGGCGCGTCTGTTTGCCTCTGTCGTGTATGAGAATTTGGAACAGGACATTGCACGAGGAAACGGTGAGTACCTCACGTCTTTGGGCGTGTTGATGAACATTCCTGCCGAGAAGCAGGAGCAGTTCAGGGCGCGATCTCAGAGCAATTATCCCCTCCTGTTCGATCCTGATCGGCGGACGGCGGAAAGCCTGTTGACCATGCTGGCCGGCAAAAGGGAAGACCGCTGAGCCAATAGGCAGTGGTAGCCTGGGCGATGAGCCAGGCATCTGCTCATTTAACTATTTGCTCTGGACAGCATGGTGGTGGATTTCAAGGTACGACCGGCGGCGTCACGCACATATTTATCGAAAAGGAGGGCAGGCCAATGACAGATGAACGAGGGTGCTCACTGGGAGTGATGGGATTGGCGTTTCTGACTGGAGGGTTGGCGGGGGCTGCGGTGGCACTATTGTTGGCGCCACAGTCAGGTCGTGAGACCTTGAAACAAGGGCGGGAGTATGTACGGCGAGCTGAAGAGGATGTTCATGAACTGGCCGATACGGCTACCCAGGCTGTGGGCCAGGCGGTGGGTAAAGGCCGCGAGTTTCTCAAAAATACGCAGGCGGTCGTAACTGAGGCAGTCGAAGCCGGTCGCACGGCCATGCAGCGGGAGCGTGAACGGTTGTCCGCTGAAAAGAAGGCATGACGGCGGGGGAGACTGCTGCCATTATTCTTGATTGCCCTCTAACCTCTGAGGATGGTCAATTTGTACGTCATGGGTGGATTCATTCAGGCCATAGGGAGTCCGCATAAGTATGCTGTGCATGAGGTCGAGATGACGAAAGCGAAAGAGGAAGAAGAGAGATTGTTAGTAGTAGAGGTGGAGTCCGAGTCCGATCCAGTTTGTGCTTTGACTGAAAAATTGTCCGTTGGGCGAGGGCCCCTTGAAGTACTCCACTAAGAACTGCACCCTACGGTCGCCGATACGGGCATTCTCGAATTGAAGTCCCGCCATGATGGAGCGGCTAATCTCCCAATTACTTCGCTCGTTGACCTGAAAATCTCCATATGCCACCGGTCGAATTGTCCCATTGACGAACGTCCAGGGGCTTGTGAGCTCAGCGCCGAATTGGCTCGTGCCGCGTCCGAGACTTTTGGGGTCGCGATCCACCAGCACTCCTCCACCACCATATATACGGAGCCAGGCGGACAGCTCATAGGACAACTTGAGATCAATTTCTTCAAAGCTCAAATTGATTCTATTCACAGGAGTCCTGCTGTTGAGAATGAATTCATCCCCAAGATGCGCACTTTGATGACGGAGGCGAAGAAAACCGGAAAACGAGCCGGTTCGGTAGCTGGTCAGCAATCCCGCCATATAGTCGGCGTTCACGAGGTCTTTGGACGAGGCATTCATATTGAATATACTGAAGACCCCGGCCTGAACCGCGATTTCCCATTCGCCGCCTAGAGGAGCCGTATCCCGATAGAGCGCGAACGTTTCTCCGAAGTTGGCCGAGCCGGTTTTATCCGGTCCGATGCCCTGCCAGATACTGCGGTACGCGATGGAGAAATGCGGCCACCGCGGATCCGCATGGAGCGGAGCAAAGAGAAGACCATGAGGAAGAAATTTTGACTCAGGCTCAGGAAGTTCTTGCTTGACCGGTTGCGGCATAGGAGAGGCTGGGATATCGGCAGCAATCGGCCCCTCTCGGATCTCCACTCGTATGACACCGGGAATACTTGCCAGGGCGGCCTGGACCTTCGTCCGGTCCACTGTGCCGAGCGACTCGGCATCGACGATTACAACACCATTTTGTACCAGCAATGATGCCTTGGGGGCCTTGAACTCATGATGAATCACGGCGGCGGCATAGCCGGCGATATAGGCATCATCAGCTGCGATTGTTTCCGTCACAATTCCTGGTATGAGACAGAATAAGAAGAAGACCCCGATCCCTATCCCGATCCTCACGGTACACACAACGATACTGACGGGCACGGAAAGAGCGTCAATCATTCCACGGTTTCCTTCATCCAACAAGTCGGTGGTTCCACGCCGATATTGAAGAAACCCAGGAGAAGGATATCACTCCGGGGTCGTCATAAAACAAGCCGTGTCAATCTCGAGACAGCATTGAGATCGAAGCGGAAGTATCTCAAGAATACAGCGAATGGTCTGGTGATAGCGGTGCTCGCGGGTGAAGACGCAGGTAGGCTCCGTACTCTGAGCGTTGCTGGGCGCCTTGCCCTGGTCAGGAAGCAGCCAGTATCAATCGCCAGCTTGGCGCAGGCTGCTACTCCACCCTGTTTGTCTTGCATGGGGAGATCGAGAGTAGTCTGCGAGTCCCCATGGCCCTGCGTCAAGGGTGGAGAGAGGCCGCTCCCCTGGTTGAGAGTGACCTACCTGCGTTCACAATCACTTGGCCGTGCGAATAGACAGCGCGTGATTCTGATTGTTCACCTTTGCCTCAATATGATCACCCTTCTTGATTTCTCCCGTCATATGGGTAGTTTTATCTGTATGCAAACGTATTTCCTTGCCATCCTTTACCTTGACGAAATAGTGCCCGCCTTCGACACGGAACAGTTCGCCCTTAATAGTCCTGCTGCCTTCTGCCGAACTATCTTCCGTCTTCACGTTCTTTTGCTTGTCATCATCGGCCTGAAAGCCTTGCTGATCATCTACCCGGTCAGTTTTCATGAGGTCTGATGGCGAAGGCGTATGTTCTGCGAGCACGGAATTGGATAGCCCGAGGAACAACAGAAAACCACAAGACATGAGACCGACGACTTTAGACATAGAGACCATGAGACCCTCCTCGGTTAGGTGTGAACAGCATGCCTATTACTGTACGATCTCCGGAGGGTAGGCAGAGCTAGGAAGACTCCTAGTTTTGGCCTGAAGAAGCCAAAAGCCAGAAACAACATGAGGAATAATTTAAGCTTTAGAATGCCCCTTTAGGCATGGAGGATTGTGCGCTTGAGGAAACAGGCGCGACGCTGAACTCACGGTCCTGCGTCGTAATCTGGACACGAAGTTGGGCGACTCGCTGCTGGATCTTATTGAGAATGGTCCGTTCGTTGACAGTGGCACCATGAGTTTGCACAAGAACATTTTCCCATAGCTTGAGCGCATCTCGTCCCAGCCCCTGTTGCTCCAATGCGAGGCCCACGTGATAGGCGGTATAGGAAGATGACGAAGGGCAGGCCGCCGCACGCATGAGGACCTGCTTCGCTTCCTCCACTAAACCTTGTGTCTGCAAAACTTTGCCAAGCTCCAAGGAGGCGCTCACCAGACAGGAGTCCTGTCGAATGGCTGCTCGATAGAGCTCCGCGGCACCTTTGTTGTCTCGCAAGTGAGATCTGAGTTCGCCCATATTCCTTAAAAGCAGTGGATCGCCCGGTGTTTGGGCGAAGGCTCGCTCGTACGTCACCTGTGCCCGGTCCGTTTGTCCCGTCGCGGCTAATGCAAGCCCGAGATTCCGTAGCACGTCAGGCCTTTCCGGCTCGAGTTGTAGGGCCGATTCATAATGTTGAATGGCAAGGTCCAGGAGATCGCGATCCTGGTGCAGGACGGCCGCCATCAGATGAAGCAGATGCGCGGTCGTGAGAAACGCACGGATGGGGAGTTCCTTGTCTAGTGGTGCGAGCGGAACCTGGTGCGTATGGTTCGCCGGGATCGTAATACGGTTCTTCTGTAACCAGTCGCGCAACCGGGACACAGGGATAGAATAGCTGAGGCCGGCTCTCAGCATTACCGTGCCCAGCCGATCACCTCCAGCATTTTTTACCTGCTCCAAATAGGGCACGGTATGGACGACCAGCCCCGCAATCTCACCGGTCTCGCTGTCCACCAGTGGCCCGCCGCTACTCCCGGCGTTCAGCATTCCCACGGTTTGCACAAAGGGAATCGGCAGCCCTGCCGTTCTGGACCGTCCCATGGCCGAACCGGTGACTGTCATGGGAATAACCGATGCATGCAGCGTCAACCCCATTTGTAGGACATCTGATACACGTGGATACCCGACAGCGATCGTCGGCGTACCCTCTTCAGAGACCTCCGCTGCCAATGGCAGGAAGGGAACTGAAAGGTCCGTGTGCACATGGAGTGCGGCTACATCGAGGTCGGAATCGATGGCAAGAACTTTCACTGCAGGATCAACGGCCTGATTCCGGATATAGACAAAGAGCCGGGTGGAATCTTCCACCACGTGGGCATTGGTCAGGACCAGGCCCTGTTCGGAGATGAACACACCGCTGCCGAACGAGAGGGCATTGGACTCATCTTTAATCCCCACGATGAGAACAGTTGCAGCCTTTGCCTGGCGATACAGATC
>DATDFW010000281.1:0-5009 GCA_036522375.1 Nitrospiraceae bacterium | reverse complement strand
GACGCCCGTTGTGTTCGAGCAGATGGCCGGCCACTACAAACGGTCAAAATACCTGGCAGAGCAAGAGGTCTTGAAGTTTGCGAAGGCCGGCCTGCCGGTCGTCATTGTCAATCCGAGTGCCCCGGTCGGCATCGGCGACGTAAAACCGACACCGACGGGGCAGGTCATCGTCGACTTCATGAAAGGCCGCATGCCGGCCTATATCGAAACCGGTATGAATATCGTGGATGTCGATGACGTAGCCACTGGCCATCTGCTCGCGATGGAAAAGGGTCGGATCGGCGAGCGGTACATTCTGGGCAGTGCGAACTTGATGTTGCGAGAGGTGCTTGAGATCTTGAGTCGCCTGACCGGTGTAAAAGCGCCCACGATCAAACTCCCACGAGTCGCAATTCTCCCTCTGGCCTACCTCAATCAGTGGATGGCGAACTTCACCGGGCAGCCACCTCGAATTCCACTCGAAGGGGTGAAGATGGCCAAGTATAAGATGCACTACGACTGCAGCAAAGCGATCAGGGAACTGGGTTTCCCACAGACGCCGCCTGAAGTCGCACTGGAAAAGGCCGTGAAGTGGTTCCGAGACCACGGGTACGCATAGTCAGATGCTGAAAAAGGCCCCCAGCTGCGTTCTCGTCTCGACAAGATCCTTAATGGGGACCCGGCCGCCTCACCGACTCGGCGGCGCCGTCGCACCGTGCGCCCCAGAAGGTATGGCTCCGGTGTTTTCATCGGCTGCGCCTTGCCGCGGAACGGCGAGTCCTTGGATAAAGAGGTTGCCTTGGCAACCTCTGGGCGGACGGGTGAAGTAACTGCTGGGGCTGGGCGGGTGAGGATGTGACCTTTTTGAGCATCTGCTAACGCTACAAAATGGAACTCGTCCTTCTACTATTGAAGACCGTCGCATTCCGTCCCTACGTCTTTCTATTTCTCGCCGCGTTCCTGTTCGCTGCGATCCAGCTCATCGGTTGGCCCAGGACCTGGCGGTTCTGGCTGATTAGCTGGGCCACGGCTTTTGTCTGTGAATTTTCTTCCACGCGCAACGGCATTCCATTTGGGTGGTACCACTACAACGGTTCGACTGTGGGCCAGGAACTCTACTTCTCCAATATCCCATTTATGGACTCGATCTCGTTCAGCTTTTTGCTCTACGCCGCCTACTGTGTCGCACTCTGCCTCCTCCTCCCCATCGCGCAATCTCCGTCTCCTACTCAATCGCGGCTCAAGCCGCTGCGTTTCGACCTCGCAGCGCGAACCAATTGGCCCGTGCTGTGCTTCACGGCCTTCTTGTTTGCCTTCATCGACATGGTGATCGATCCCGTGGCACTTCGCGGCGACCGCTGGTTCTTGGGAAAGATATATTATTACCCCGATCCAGGCATGCACTTCGGCGTCCCATTTGCCAACTATGTTGGGTGGGCTGTCGTCGGACTGATCTCCCTCGCCATCTACTTTCCGCTCGAGCGACGACTTCCCGCCCCCTCGCTGCCTCTCTCGGTCACCCCTCGCCTCTTGCTTGGCGTCGGCCTCTACTATGGCGTCTTGGCCTTCAATCTCAGCGTAACGTATTGGATCGGCGAATCATTCATGGCATTGAGCGGGCTGTTGATGCATCTTCCGATCATCGCACTGTTGATGCTTCGCCTCACAGGACCGCCTGGGCTTTCCCCCTCGGGATAACCCCGGTGACAATCAGATAGAAGACTTTGTATAGTGCTTGTGGGAGCCATGCGAACGAAACTGATCGCCTTCATCATCGTGGTGGGCCTCGGGATTGTCGGTGTCTTCGGATGGGTGGGGTATCAATTGTTCACGACCGGCTTTAGCGCCAAGATGGAGCCCCATCCAATCGAGGTGTTCCTGGCACGCCAGATTCGTCATCTGGCTATCCCGATCGAGCGACGCAATACACCCAATCCGGTTCCGCGTACCCCCGACATTATGAAAGAATCGCAGGCACATTTTGCCGATCACTGTGCCACCTGCCATGCCAATGACGGCAGCGGCCAGACCCCGATCGGCAAACATGTGTACCCGAAGGCGCCCGACTTACGATTGACCGACACTCAGTCGATGTCTGATGGTGAAATCTTTTGGGTCATCCACAATGGCATTCGGTTCACTGCGATGCCGGCCTGGGGAGAGAGTGATCTCGATAAAGATGTGGACAGCTGGAAGCTGGTCCACTTTATTCGTCATCTGCCACAACTGACACCGGAAGAACTCGACCAGATGAAGGCGGTCAATCCCAAATCGACGGCAGCAGCACGGCCCGATGGCGACCATCATCACTAGCAGGCTTCGGAACATCGATATTGGGTAGGCCGGACTTGCACTGGCCTGCACGGCTCAACACACTTGGTCAATCTGGCTATCTGGTTTGTCTGGTTCATCTGGCTAATCTCATATAACCAAACAAACCAGACAGACCGAACAAACCAAAGAACATGACAGGTCGGCATACGTGTTCAACATCCTGCTCATTCATCGACAACTGAAGGAGAGAAGATCTGCCATGTGGTTACGTCTGATTGTGATTCTCATGCCCCTCTTCATTTCGATGCCAAGTTTAGCCGAAAGTACGGACCAGCATGTGCTCGGCACGGTGATGGCCATTGACGCAAAACATGTCGAAGTCAAAACGTCCAAAGGCCAGGTGACCGTGCAGGTGGACAAAAAGACCCGGTACAAGGATGAGCGAAATCCAAAAGGCGTCCACCTGCCTGAGGTCGGCGACCGTGTCATCATCAAGGCCACAAAGGGCGAGCAGAAAAGCGACCCACCGTTGCTCGCCACTGAAATTCATTTTTCCTCAGCCAAACACGTCCCGGCTCCCGTGCAGCCGGTTCCGGTTCAGTGAGGTGATTGATGCCGACGGATCACGTCACGCGGGAATTCAGGGGCCATTTCTTGAGCGGCGGGGTTCGAGGGGCGATCATTCGGGTCCTGATCACGGGCATCTCGGTATTTCTGGCAGTCATGATTGTACCTGGCCTTGAAGTCACCTCGTTCAGCTCCGGACTCGCGGCAGTCCTGGTGCTCACCTTTCTGAACCTCTTGGTCCGGCCCATTCTCTTCGTCCTGACCCTTCCCTTGATCGTCCTTTCCTTGTGGCTCTTTCTCATTGTCGTCAATGCGCTCCTCCTAGAACTCACGTCATACCTGGTCACAGGATTCTCGGTCGCGGGATTCTGGCCGGCGGTTGGCGGCGCGGTGGTGATCAGTCTGGTTACCATGATCCTCAACATATGGACCGGTGACCATCGCCGGACGGAACGCGACGCACTTTCTCAACGCCCACCCAAGATTATCAATCCCGACGACTGACGCAATTAATGCCTTGTGATTGAATTGGCTATCCCGCGTTGCTACAATACGCCCACTTGGCTATCGTAATTCGAACTCTTCATGAATGCTGCTCAGTGATTCCAATCCTCTCGCCAAGCGGGGTTGTTCTTATATGGTCCTCTCGACGGATTGTCTGCCTCATCGGCTTTCATGACTCATCCGAATTAATCCACGAATGACGCCCACAGCTCAGCAGAACAAACCGCTTCCCGAAACATCTCTCCAGCGAACCTTGACGTCCGTGCTCAACGAGTTGCCGGTCGACGCGGCCCTCGCCGCCGTGTTTCATCGCGACCAAGGCCCGCTCGTGGGCCATGCTGTCCGTGGTTTCACTCCTCGAGATGTTCAAGCGATCCTCCGCACACTTTCGGCTCCCGCCATCGCGACAGCGTCCCCCAATGGTGATCAGGAGGGCGGGCGCACAATCCGTCTCCGCCTAATTACACCAGGCACGAAGTCGTTGCTCGGTGTGTCCCTTGTGCATCGAAACCGGACATATGGCTTCCTTGTCATCGGGCGAAAAGAAAACGCCGCCTTCGCGAAAAAAGAAAGAAGCTTGATCGAACAGGCCAGCGAAGACATCACCAAAGCATTGGATCGCGAAGGCCTATTCGATATGAATGTTGTGCTCAGCCGGCCTTACGTTGCACAGGAACCGGTCCCTTCGCCACCCACTCCCGCAGAGATGTTCCCGACTCCGATGTCGCAACTCACACCGGAACTGCAAGACAAAATTATTGCCGCCTTAACAGATGCCAACCAGTATGTTACCTATGATCGTATCTGGGCCTGCCACTACGATCCCCTCGCCGGGAATGTCGAAGTCCTGGGAATGGCCGGGGATCTGAAGAGCGAACCGAAAGATGGAAAAAAAGATTTGAAGCCGGGCCACCGCCTCGCACTCGACAGTTCAGCCTCCGGATGGGCTGTCCGCCATCGTAAGCCACGCGTGGATCATGATCTCGCCTCCACACAGGGGAGGTTCCTCGATCATAAATATCTGTTCAAAGATCGTTTTCTCGCTTCTCTCGTCGTGCCGTTCTTCGTCCGGGGACAAGTAGGCGGAACCATCACCTTGGCATCGAAGGAAGCCGGACGCTACCAACAGACGGATGCCCGCACGCTTGAGCCGACGATCATGAAGATTGCGGACATTCTCCAATCGCCGGCCCCGGCCAGCCAACCCTCTGTGACTGGGCCAGCCGGTCCGTCCGGGACCGCGTTAGCTCCCGGTCCCTCGGAGCCCATGATCAGAAAGCAAGAACGGCAGGCTGCGATCGGGGAATTCAGTATGTTCCTCGCCACTGAAGTGCGCGAGCCGCTCGCCTCGATCCGCGCACAATTGGAAGAAGTCACGGGTGAAGGCATCCTCGATTTCGACCCGCAGACACGCGTGGAGAACGCGATGCGCAATTTGATCCGCATCGAAGCCATCCTGAACGAGATATTGGACTTTGCCAAACCACTCAAGTTGACTCGGCGGCTTGTCCGTATCCCTGAAGTGATCGAGAGCGCGCTCACGGTCGTGGCAACCGACCTCGAAGTCACACGGATACAGGTAACCAAAGACTATGCGACGGTCCTCGCCCCTGTTCGAGGAGACGAGGCCAAGCTCCAGCAAGTCTTTCTCAGTATTTTCAGGAACGCAAGTGAAGCGATGAGCC
>DATDFW010000280.1:0-2651 GCA_036522375.1 Nitrospiraceae bacterium | reverse complement strand
GATCTCCTCCGTGCCTGGCTGTGGCCTTCCATCCGTCTTCCACAAGTCCCAGGGCCGCAGATCCATCAGCGCTTCTGCAAACAGCGTGGAAGCATCGGCATCTTCGGGAAACCGCTGCGCCACCAATCGCATAGCCTTCGCATAGGCCTCATCAAACCCCTTTCGCCTGGTACCCTTCCGGCCGACGTACCGCGTGACCAATGCCTCGATATAGGCTTGCTCCCCGGGAGTGGCACGACCTGCCAGGTGCCGGGCCTTTTGGACCATGTCGGTGGCGCGACGTTCGTTTTGCTTTTCCATCGCGCTATTGATGTTGGGGCCGAGCGCCAGCGCCATGCCCCAATAGGCCATAGCCGCCTGCGGATCCTCTTGGGCTGCCGCATCAAACGACCGGATCGCCTCTTCATGATTGAATGCATAAACGAGTCGGAGGCCCTGATCGAAATATTGTTGGGCCCGATCCGATGAAGTGGTGATGGGATGATGGAGGGAGCCTAGATTGTCGAAGAGTGGTGGAGCTTCGGCCGGCACGGCAGTCCAGCCTTCCACCGGTGCGAACATCGCAAGCCAACACGTCACACCCAGGACCGCGTATATACCGAACATCCACCCTCCTACTACGGTTCGTAATCGCCTGTTGCTCAACCCAAGTCAACCATCTCGGATGATCAACGTCGTTGGTCGTGATCAATGTTCAGAATAAGAACGGCGCGGCCTTTGCCATCGACGAACACTTCGACCCGATCCCCGACATGGGCTGGGCGATCGATTCGAGTATTTTCATCGTGTGCCACGCGACGCTCTACGCCACTGACGTCTTGTATTACATAGGCCCCGCCCTCGACGGCCATTACGTGTCCTATGAAAGAAACGGAATTGGTCGGCCTCGAGCGCCGCACGTCAACGGCCGGTTGGGCTCCCAGCGTGCCCCTCACGATCCCTCGTCCAAGATCCTCTTGTGTCGAAGTCCCCACGAGGTGGCAGCCCGCACCTAACAAGCTCGTTCCCAGCACAGTCACGAGGCACTTGGTCAAACCTATCGCTATGCTGTTCCGCACTTGTTTATCTCTGCGCTCCCTCCGAGTCAACAAGTCAAAAGGAGGTCGTGGCTCATGACTGACGAAGGTCAAAATCGGGTGACGCTGGAAAAGTTGAAGTCGCGGAGTGTCATCGCAGGCAAGAGAAACTTGCCCGTTTCGGACGTGATCGCTTCAGCAGGATTGGTGAAGGCCTCAATCCGGTTGAAGACCCTCAGCGGGCTCTCATGAAAGCGAAAGTTCTTCACCGCGGACACCACCGATCCGTTTTCGACGAGAAACGTGCCGTCTCTGGTCATACCGGTTAACGTGAGATCGGTCGGATTGACCGTTCGAATGTACCAGAAGTTCGTCACCAGGATTGCGCGCTCGGTGTTCTTGATCATGTCTTGTAGGGTCGGCAAGGACGAGCCTGTTCCTGAAAGACAGGGGGCATCGAGGGTGGGGATCGGGTCGATCCCTCGCATCTTTGCCGTGAATCGATCATAGACCAGCTGTGTGAGCACCCCGTCTGTGATCCAGTCTGATGCCACGGTCGGTAACCCCTCGGCGGTGAACCCCATGCCGTAGAGATCTTCGTGCGCCGGCAGATTGCGTAGCGTCAGCCGCTTGTCGACGATGAGCTTGCCCAGTTTGCCTGAAAATGCACTCGTGCCTTTCTCGTACGACTTGGCATCCAGCATCCAAAGCAGCGAGGACCAAAGCCCTGCGACAGCAGCCGGCTCAAGAATCACCGTATAGGATCCCGGCGGCAACTCGCGCACCTCGAGGCCCCGCTTGGCCTTATCAATGGCAGTGAGTGTCCGTTCCTGGACCCTCAGGTGATCGATGGACCGATGGGCCGAAGCGCTCCAGCCGGTGGACTCGCCGGCCTGGGCGGTAAGACTAAACCGTGCATCGGTCCGTTCTTCGTGGGCGAAGAGTCCCGTATTCGCGGCAATGCCGACCGTCGCGATCGATGAGGACACAATACCAGCTGCAGTGAGATTTTCCATCCGGCATTGCCCGATTGCCTCGTTTGTATATTCCAGTCGACGGACCGGACCGGCCACGGCGGTTTCGGCCCGCATCGTTGGAGGCGTCAGATACGGCTGTGACTCCACGGGTGCGAGGTATTCCGGATCCTCCGGCGACAGCCGCGCAATCTGTGTGGCTCTGGTCACCGTCTCCTGCACAGAGCCTGCGGTAAAATCCGTCGTGGCAGCCGTGCCGTGACGCTGCCCGAACGCTACCGTCACATTCAACGACCCTCGCCTCGTATCAATGTTCTGAACGATCTGATTGTTCGCAAAGCGCGTCGTCCCGCTCTGCTGATCGTGCAATGCAATCAGCGTGTGGTCGCCGGTCGAACGTTTCAGAATTTGCTCGGCGATAAACCGGAACTCCTCTCGGCCCGTCAGCTTTGACCAGGGCTTGTGGCCGGTCGTACTCATGATAGGGATTGCCCTCCCATGACATTGACATTGCGGAACCGTGCATGTGACGCCGCATGGGTCATCCAGCCTGACTGGCTCGGCTGACCTTTTCCACACGTGATAAACCCATACCGACGCCGGTGCGATCGATCCGCAACACCGTCGCAGCTGTTCCAAAACTCCGGTGTGATTCCGTGGT
>DATDFW010000279.1:0-2160 GCA_036522375.1 Nitrospiraceae bacterium | reverse complement strand
CAAGTATATCCCGTTGTTGTCGACACTTCGAGACGGAGATCGAGTCGTGACCTCAGGCCTTGTCGGTGGCTTTCCTCGAGGGCTTGTCATCGGCACGATTACACGTATCGATAAAGAGGAAGGTGCCCTCTTTCAGTCTGCGGAACTCATGCCGGAAGTCGATGTCGGCCGTGTTGAAGAAGTGTTGGTCATTCAAACTTCGTACGGACAATCGATGAAAGCCGGTCCAGGAGCGGATCTGCTCGGGAAGCCGTCACCATGAAATTCTTGTTCTACCTGATGCTCGTATTGCTGCTGGTTCCCCTGCAAACGACCCTGCTGCCGCATCTGAGTGTATGGAATATCAAACCAGATTTGGGGCTAGTGGCAGCCGCGTTCGTCGGAATATTTGCCGGTGAACTGGAAGGACTTCTTGTGGGGATCGCGATCGGATGGATTCTGAATCTGTTCTCAGCCGGCGAACTCTGGCTCAGTCTCCTCACGAACGGTGGCATTGGACTCCTGGCAGGATTTCTGGGGCGTCAGGTATCGCAGATGAATGCGGTCTCAGTGGGTGTAGGGGTGCTGTTGGTGTCTTTAGTGAGTGGGATATTTGCCGCGATGAACTTCCCACATCGCGACCTGTCTCAGATGTGGTGGATGATCGAGTCGATCGCCTTCCCACAAGCTTTTTTTGATGGAGTAGTGGGGGCGGGGCTCTATTGGTTGCTCTCTCAGCGGTTCGATGTCGCCCGACTGAGGACCGAATAGCCGGTCTGTGGTGTGACGGAATAATGGTTGTGACGCATGGACACAGCTGGACTCCACGATTCTGAACTTGGAGAGCTCCAACGCCGATTGTTCATTCTCCGGGTGGGCTTGCTGCTCGTCGTGGCATTATTGGCGCTGCGGCTTTGGCACTTGCAGATTCGAGAGGGTCCCTACTACCGCGATCTCTCCGAGAACAATCGGACGCGTTCTGTTGTCGTGGAGCCGGCGCGAGGGCTCATTTACGATCGCAACGGGGTGCTGCTGGCGAATAATGTTCCAAGCTTTACACTCTACGTGTCTCTTGAAGAGGTCAAAGATCGCGACTTACTCATCGATCAACTCAGTAATCTCTTAGGGCTCGACGCTGCGCTTGTCAGGACCAAGCTCACGGCGCGCGGTAGTAAACAATTGCCGCGTAAGGTCAAGGGCCGCTTAACCCTTCGGGAGGCGACGCTGATCGAGTCTCACCGTCTGGACTTGCCAGGAGTCATGGTCCAAGTCGAATCGCAACGGAACTATCCCGGTGGAATGACTGCATCGCATCTGTTGGGCTATGTGGGTGAAGTGTCGCCCGAGCAGTTAGAAAGGTCTGAATTCGCCGACCTGCACCAGGGGAGCATTGTTGGGCAATATGGCGTGGAGAAATTCTTTGATCAGCTTATGCGCGGTCAGGCCGGGCAAAAAAGCATAGAAGTCGATGCGGTAGGGCATGAGAAACGAACCGTGGTCGTGGAAGAGCCCCATGCGGGGGACAACTTGTATCTCACAATCGATGCGCGGCTGCAAAAAGCGGCCGAACATCTGTTGGGGGAGGAATCGGGCGCCATTGTCGCGCTTGATCCCAGGACCGGTGATGTGCTTGCCATGGCTAGCCGACCTGGTTTCGATCCGAACGTGCTCTCGCGAGAGCTCACCCCGAAGCAATGGGCCGATATTGTGCAAGACGAGGGGCGTCCCTTGAACAATCGAGCCTCGCAAGGGCAGTATCCCCCCGGGTCGGTATTCAAGGTGATGATGGCCGCGGCTGCGTTGGAGACCAAGACTGTGACACCCGCGACATCCATTTACTGCAATGGAGGGTATCAGTTCGGTCGCCGCCTGTATCACGACTGGAAAGCCGGAGGACACGGTGCAGTGGATCTCCGGCACGCGCTTGTGCATTCGTGCGATGTGTATTTCTATACCATAGGGCAGCGGATGGGGATTGAGACGATGGCGTCCTTTGCCCATCAGTTTGGCCTGGGAGAGGAGACAGGAATCGAGCTGCCGTCAGAACGGATTGGGATCGTGCCGTCCGAATCGTGGAAGCGGAAGGCCAAGAATGAGCCGTGGTTGCCGGGTGAAACAATCTCGGCATCGATTGGGCAGGGTTATGTGAATGTGACCCCGCTGCAGATGGCAAGTTTGATC
>DATDFW010000278.1:0-15176 GCA_036522375.1 Nitrospiraceae bacterium | reverse complement strand
GGAGAAACCAGAGCAGAACACAACGGTAAACACTGTGGGAAAGGCTGCGGAAACTCAGTCTGTACACAGGAGAAACCTTGCAATCTGGAGTAGGCTCGACATCGAAAGGTGCCGGGCCTTTTTATCGCCCAAAGCATGATTTTAGACGTTTTAGTCAGTCACAAAACGGCAGACGGTCCACCATGGCGCTTTTACCGACATTGGCCCCCCTCTATTGGAAATCTATGCTTCAGGTCCATATCCTATGAAAAAGAATGTCCAACCAAACTCCCAACCCACAGGACGAAAGAGAGTGGGCAAAGCGAAGTGAACTTCTCCAGGCCGTCTTGCGATATCTCGCAGCCAACGGTCCAACCAACTGGGTCACACTCTATCTGCACTTTGATCGAGATGGAACAGGGGAGATTGGGCCTGCCTTAGGGTACTTGGCGATCAATAAGCACATCGTGCTTGAAGGCACTACCGCGAAAATTACCGCATCTGGTAGAGAGCAACTTAAGAACTCGAAATAGAGACCGGGTTCTACCCCAAACTTCACGGAAAGTTGAGGTAAGAGTTACTCCCTCTATAGATGCTGTCGGACGAACTTCGCTTGCCTGGGCATCGGTATAAGATAAGGAGCCTTGCATTAATTCCTGAAATACAATCGTGCAAACTCGGTGAAGGATTTCTGTGTTTGGCGATACCACCATTGCGGGAAGGCCCCCATCTCCTGAGGAATAGCCAAGCACCCCTTTCCCTCATATGCTGCGTCTAGCATGTTTAACAGGGGAAACAACAGAACTCATGAGGCAGCCCCAGTTGACTATGCCGTTGGAGAGAAATCTCTTCACCATATTGGAAAGGCGCTAAGGCGGCAAAGGCAAATGACCGCAATTCTTCCTGATGTACACAAGCGACTCTCACGCTAGATTCTCGGAAGGTAACGTTCAATGTACGAGTCGTTTTACAATCTTCGGACCAAACCTTTCGCGCTCCTGCCGGATAATGACTTTCTGTATGCCGGCTCGACGCATCGCGCGGCCTACAGTATCCTGGAATACGGCCTTATCAACGAGGCGGCGTTTATGGTGCTCACCGGCGAACCGGGCATGGGCAAGACCTCTCTCTTACAAAAGCTTATTTCAGAGCACACGGCAAAGCAGTCGATCGGTCTGGTCACAAACGCGCGCTACAACATTGAACATCTCCTGCCTTGGGTTCTGCTCTCCCTTGGATTGAGCAAAAAACAACTGGACCCGGTCGAGGCCTATTATGTCTTCTCGGAGTTTCTGATTCAGGAGTCCCAACAGCACCGACGGGTCATTCTTATTATCGATGAAGCACAGAGCCTTGGTACCGATCTGCTCGAAGAACTGCGGCTGCTGTCTAATTTGAACGACGGGAAAACATTGAAGCTGCAGATCATCTTGTCCGGCCAGCCGGACCTTCACAAACTCCTGCAACGGATCGATATGACCCAGTTTGCCCAACGGGTTGTCGTCGACTATCACTTGGAACCGCTTTCGGAGTCAGAGACGGGGCGTTTCATCCGTCACCGGTTACACGTGGCCGGCGGGCATCCCTCATTGTTTACGAATAAAGCCTGTGCCTTGGTGCATCGGTTGACGAAAGGCAATCCGCGTCTCATTAATCAGGTGTGCGATCTTACATTGACCCATGGCGTTGCAGAGCAGGCTCGAATCATTACATCCAAGCTCGTCGCTCAGGCCGCTTTCGAGCGAAGTAAAGGCAGAATTCTCCCGCTCTCGTCCAGAGAAGAACTCACTGTCTTGGTCCACATTCCCGACGACGCTAGCGAAATCGATGCCGCCCTTCCGCAACCTAGCTCGGCGCAGTGGCGACAGGAAGGTCCGTTTCCGGAAAGCAGAGCCACGCGACCGGTCGGCACGCCCGAACCCTTCCTCTACGCAAAGGGAGTCGCCATGAGGAAGGAAGGCCGATCGAGAGAGGCGATCGAGCTGCTCAAATTAGCGGGGAAGAGTCCGTCCTATCGCCTGAAAGCGCAGGTACAGATTGGACTCTGCCAGAGGTCTGCGGGTGACCACCAGGCTGCGATTCAGGCGTTCCGCGCCGCGTTGAACGATCCGTCGGCATCTCAGGCGGAGATTCTCGATGTCCAGTATTTTCTCGCAAGGACCCTCGAATTGGTCGGGCAGATCGCAGAAGCGGCAACCCTATTACGTCGTATTGCACAGACGAATCCGCGTTTCAAAGATGCTGCCTATCGAGTCAAGGAGCTTTCGTCAAAGCTGAAATATTCGACCAATGGCAAACAAAGGGGTGCTGGCAACGGGTCCTGGTTTAGCAATGCCATCAAGAGTTTCAGCTAGTGACCACACCACACAGAAAAACCATTCTTCGTATATACCCTTCTCCGCACCCAATCTCTCCGCGTACCAGATTTCATCTTCACTGTTAAATCCGTCAACGCACAACTAGGTCCCTTCCTAGGTCCATGCCCGCTCTCATACACGTATAGTTCCGTTACACACACGATTCCAAAACCGTTAGTCTGCTCTCAGGCGCTATCCTATTGTCATCGCGTATTCCTTGCCATGAAGACCATGAAATCTGAGGGAATTGAGGAACTCATCAATAACAATGCAGCCGGCCGTGCCGCACCATTTGGAAGGGAGGAGGACATGACAACAATCGAAACATCCATTATGGTGAATGTGCCGGTGCGGACTGCCTACAACCAATGGACACAGTTTGAAGAATTTCCAACATTCATGGATGGCGTGACGGAGGTGACGAAGCTCGATGCCAACCGCTCGCATTGGAAGGTCCAGATTGTAGGCAAGTCCAAAGAGTGGGAGGCAGAGGTGATTGAGCAAACTCCAAACGAACGCATTGTGTGGAGGAGTCGGACTGGCGCCATCAATAAAGGGTCCGTGACATTTCAGCGGCTCACAAATATGAAGTCCAGGATCTTGTTGCGGCTCAGTTATACCCCCGATGGTGTTGTGGAGGATCTCGGAGATAGATGGGGAGCAGTATCCTCACGAGTACACGGAGATCTGGAACGATTCAAGGAATTCATTGAGAAGCGGGGTCGAGGGATCAAAGCTAGCGAGACGGGGTCCGAGTAGCTGGTCCCATTCCGAGTATGCGATGAGCCAGTGATGGCTCGAGCCTTTTTCTGGCCCAGTTCTCAATCACAATCAAAAGGTCCAGATCGGCTTGGTCGCTCTCAGGTAGCCTAAGAGGATATCTCTACGTGCCACAATTCCAACTAATGAGCCGTTCGCGACGACGACTGGGATCCGAATTAAATGCTTACTCTGCAAGAGTTGAATGACCTCCAGAACTGGTGTGTCCGGATTCACCGAGCTAATATCCTTGGTCATGATTTCCCCCGCTGTCACCTGTGACAACTCTTTGCCGTCCGTGATCGCTCCCAATAAATCAAATTCACTGACAATCCCAATGACCTTGCCATCGTTGGCTAAGATTGGCACGCTCCCAAAACCGCCTTCTGTAATCGCCCCGGCGAGCTTATCACCGGTATCCTCTACACGGTAGTATGACACTACATCTTGCATGAACTGCTCTGCCTTGAGTAGCGCGAACTCCTGAGGACCTATCATGTAGTCAACTCGTCGCATCATTCCCCTCCTCAAGAATGTCGTTTCATATTGCTTCAGCCGTGATGAACGTTCAACTGATGATTGCAGCCTGCTTCAGCTTTTTAGTCCAATCTATGAGTGCTTCAAGCAACCGTTTAATCCGTTCGACGGTCATGGCGTCCTTCAGATTGCCTTGCTCATCAAATTTTTCGGTGGCGTTCGCAATCATGACCTCAGGCTGGTTCAACGGGAACATATTCAAATATACGAATGTTTGCCGCAGGTGGTATTGCGCTCGAGCTGTTCCCAGCATTCCGGGAGAAGCCCCCATGACGGCGACTGGTTTAGCTTTCCACGCATTGTCCCCATGGGGACGAGAGGCCCAGTCGATGGCATTCTTGAGAACTCCGGGCACGGAATAATTATACTCCGGGGTCACGATCAGAATGGCGTCTGCCGCCTTGACCTTGTTTTTGAATTCCCTTGCATGGGGCGGGAAATCTTCTTCTTGATCTTCATTGAAGCCGGGAATTCCATCGAGGTCGAGTATATCTAGAACACTGCCTCCGGGAAGGAGCTTGCGTGCTGCCTGAAGAGTCGCTTTGTTATACGACCCCTTTCGGAGACTTCCGGCTATCCCTCCAATTCTGATCAATTCTCCCATGGTCAACTCTTTGTTTTGGAACACCACCACACGAGTAAGTTTTACATGCGCAGACTATTCACGGAACTAGGGAGGCTCCTAGTTCTCCAGAATTCTGGCCAAGACCACTACTCTGTTGAGAGGGTGTCGGAGTCTTGAAGACGAGCATGCGATAAACCTGTTGTATTGTTGGGATAGAGGCCGCTCAGACTACAAACATTTAACACATTATTGGAAGGGAATTGGGTAAGGCAGATACGCTCAGGATTAATTATTGGCGAGATCAATCCCGGGGAGAATCGTAAGGGTTGAGATTAGATCTACCAATGGGGCGGGATATACGCCGAACCAGATAAGTACTGCTGCTAGCAAGACTAATACGATGCCATCAAATGGAATGATCGGATGGACGGAGGCTTCGCTTTCAAATGAGGTCGCATAGAGCGCAATGAGAATGCGTAGATAGTAAAACAGGCCGATGGTACTGGTCGTGACTACTGTGATGACGAGCACCCATTTTGTGGTCGACGCTCCTGCCGCGAGTACGTAAAATTTCGAGAGAAATCCCATTGTCGCAGGAATACCGGCAAGCGAAAGCAGCGTCACGGTGAAAATACCGGCGATGACGGGACGGCGCCAGAACAATCCTTGGTAATCATCAAGACCATCGGCATCGCGTCCTGCCGTGGAGAGAACCGTGACAATTCCGAAAGCACCTAACATGGTCACGGTGTAGGCCACCAGGTAGAATGTCACCGCCTCGATTGCCATACTCCCCCCCGCCACAAACGCGACCATCAGATATCCAAAATGCGCGATAGACGAATATGCGAGGATGCGTTTCACATTCGTTTGCCACAGTGCCAGCAGATTGCCGACGATCATCGAAGCCATTGCGAGAATGACGAACACCATGTATACGGCCCAATGCTGCTCCAGACTTGAAGGGGAAATGTATCGCAACAGGAGAGCAAAGATGGCAGTCTTGGATGCGGTCGCGATGAATGCGGTGACCGGAGCCGGCGCGCCCTCATACACGTCGGGTATCCATAGGTGGAACGGTACCATTCCAATCTTGAAGCCGAGTCCCGTGATGATTAGAACGATTCCAGGGAGGAGGAACTCAAGATGTGACTCGACAACAGAGGCTGCGGCAATACGCGAGAATTCCATCGTGCCAAGATCGGCATAGACTAGTGCCATGCCGAACAGGAGAAAGGCCGAGGATGCGCCCGCCAGCACCAGATACTTGATCCCGGCCTCGAGCGATGACTTGCGCTCTTTTAGATAGGCAATCATCGGATAGAGTGAGACACTCAGGATTTCCAGCCCTAAGAAAAACGACATCAAATGGCTGCTCGCAACGAGGATGCCGCCACCCAACGTGGCAAGCAACAGCAGTACATACAGCTCCTCACGGTGGCCCTCTTGCCGCTCGAAATATGAGAACGAAAGTACCGTCACCATGATGGCGGACATGATGATGAGGCCTATATAGAACATGGCATATCGGTCCACAATCAGCAGTGTGGTCACCTGACGTGGAAGATGAGGGGTGACTACTAAAACGGACATGAACGCGGCGAGAAGTCCTGCAATAGTCAGCCCTGCCGCCAGAGCATGATGGCGCTTACACAATGAGATGGCCAGTAGGACGAGAATCGACGTGCCAGCGATCAAGATCAATGGTAATAAAGAGAAACCGTCTGCGCGCGTCACGATCTCATCTCCTCTGCCAGACCACGGCGGGGAGGTGTACCACAGCTTGCAAGTTACGCATGGCCGGAGAAAATGTATTCAGAACCGGCTGGGGGTAGAATCCCAGCCACAGTAAACCCACAATGATGGGCGTGACGATGAATGTTTCACGCGCCGAGAGGTCGGACAACTGCAGGCGCTGGGTGTTTACTCCATGAAATACCCCCTGGACCATGCGAAGGGCGTAGAAGGTCGACGCCAGAATACCAAAGGCTGCCAGGATCGTGATCTCGACATTGATGTGATATGAGCCGAGCAACACCAGAAACTCACCGACAAAATCTCCCAGTCCCGGGAGACCCAATGAGGCCAGAGCGAAGAAGAGCGACGCTCCGCTGAGGCAAGGAACCGTGGCCCACAGTCCGCCCATCCGATCCATGTCCCGAGTATGGATACGCTCTTGAATCGCACCAACCAGAATAAACAGAGCTCCTGTACTCAGGCCATGACAGATCATCGTCATCACTGCACCCTGCAGGCCGAACGAGTTCCAAGAAAAGATTCCGAGCACGACGAAACCGAGGTGACTCACGCTTGTATATGCCACCAAGCGTTTGAGATCGGTTTGCGCGAAGGCCAGAACCGTGCCGTAGACGATCCCAATTACAGCGAGCACGAGCGCGACGGGTGTCACTGCGTGGGACGCATTCGGAAAGAGCGGCAAGACGAACCGCAAAAGCCCATAAGCACCGGTTTTGAGCAGCAGACCGGCCAGGATAACACTCCCGGCAGTCGGAGCTTCAGAGTGAGCATCTGGCAGCCATGTATGCACTGGAACCAGCGGCAGCTTCACGGCAAAGGCGAGGATGAATCCGAGCATAATCCACATCTCGGCCCCGGGATGTAGTTCCGTATCCAGCAATGTTTCGTATTGAAAGGTGAAGACACCGGTCGCGCGATAATGCGTGAAATAGAGTGCCAAGATAGCAATCAGCATCAACAATCCACTGAGCTGTGTGAACAGGAGAAATTTGATGGCGGCAGATACCCTTCGTTCATGACCCCAGATTGCGATCATGAAGTACATCGGGATCAGCATCAGCTCCCACGCGAAATAAAATAGGAAGAGGTCGAGCGCCAGAAACACGCCGGTAATGCCAGCTATCGTCCACATGAGATTAAAGTGAAAGAATCCGATCCTGTGTCGGATCTCCGTCCACGAACACAGCACCGACATCATTCCGAGAAAGAACGTCAGCACGAGCATAAGGAAGCTGAGGCCATCGAGCCCGAGGTGGAAATGAATGCCGAAACGCGGAATCCAGGCCCAGTCAATCTCCGCAAGCCAGGCACTACCTATACCGCCAGCCGCAGTAGAATCGTCACGAAGCCACATGCCGAGCGACAGAACGAGGTCAAGTGCCATGGCGACAAGGGAGATCCAGCGTGGCCATTGTGAGCTCCAGCGCGCTGTCCACCACGCTAGAATGCCGGCGGTGAGCGGAATGACAAGTAGCCAAAAGAGCATCATACGAAGACCACCAACGCCAGAAATAACACCGAACCGAGGGCTATCCCGGCTGCATACCAGCGTATGACACCCGTCTGTGTGAGCCGGAGCGCACGGTATGCAACCTCAGTAAGTCGCGCGATGCCTCTATAGAAGGCGTCTATGATATCGCTCTGATTGGCTCGGGCCACCCACAGAAAGGGTTGAACCAATCCCTTGTCGTAGAGCCAGTCAAACCCCCAGCCCGCACACCACCATGTGTGGAGAAATCGGCCGGCACGAGTCGCCGAAATCCTGTCCGCCAAGCCTTGCCTCTGCAGATGGAACAGATATGCAATGGAGAGCCCGCTCACGAACGCGAAGGCAGCAACCGCCTCCGATCGTGATTCCGTCATTCCGGCAGCGTTCGCATCGATCATTGACGGCAATGTTGATTGGATAAGCGCGAGCAACGGTTCCTTTACCAATCCACCTGCAATCGCAAAGCACGCGAGCATCACAAGCGGTACAGTTATCGTGTATCCGAACCCCTTGCTGATCGGCGTCCGGAGGGGGCCAAAGAAGACCCTGAAGATCAGACGAAATGTATACAACGACGTCAGCAGCGTCCCAATCACGCCGATGATCCAGAAGCCGGGATGCCCCTGTGCTGCGGACCAGGCTTTCCAAATGATCAAGTCTTTACTATAAAACCCGGCCGTGATGAAGGGCAGTCCGGCGAGCGAACACCCGGCGATGAGAAATGTCCAGAATGCGACCGGAAGTTCCTTGCGTAGCCCCCCCATGCGGAAAATGCTGTGCTCGTCGTGGAGCGCGACGATAATCACGCCAGCTCCGAGAAATAGGAGGGCCTTAAAGAAGGCGTGGGTCACAAAATGAAAAATGGCCGCAGACCATGCGCCGACTCCCAGAGCGAGAAACATATATCCGATCTGGCTGATCGTTGAGTATGCCAAGACGCGCTTGATGTCATGCTGAGTGAGTGCGCTGCAGCCGGCTAGCAATAGGGTGATGGCGCCGACTATTGCCACCGCATATTGCGCTGGGGGAGCCAACTCAAACACAACATGCATGCGCGCCACGAGATATACGCCAGCTGTCACCATCGTGGCTGCATGGATGAGAGCGCTGGTTGGTGTTGGACCGGCCATGGCGTCCGGCAACCAGACCTGGAGCGGGAGCTGCGCCGATTTCCCCACGGCACCTCCCAGGAGCAACAAGGCAGCCGCTATCGCAAGCGTGGATCCCTCACTCCATTGCTCCGATGCTCGATGCAATAGATCTTGAATCTGCAGAGTGCCTAAATTTACAAACAGCAAGAACAACCCTAATAACATTGCCGTATCGCCGATACGTGTGACGATAAAGGCTTTGCGTGCCGCCAACCCGTTCAGAGGGTCGCAATACCAAAATCCGATCAAGAGATAGCTGCAAAGACCCACGCCTTCCCATCCGACATAGAGGAAGAGAAGATTGTCCGCAAGCAGCAGGGTCAGCATTGACGCAACAAACAGGTTCATATATGCAAAGAACCGGCTATACCCATCGTCATGCTTCATGAATTCAGCCGAGTAGAGATGAATGAAAAAGCCGACGACGGTAACCACTGCAATCATCACCAGGGAAAGTGCGTCGAGATAGAAGCCAATATTTGGTTGGAAGCCTGCAATGCTGATCCAGGTCCAGAAGACCTCGTGATACGCATGGCCGGCAGGAGGCGAGACTATGAACTCGGCCGCAATCAGCATGGTGATCAGAGCCGAGAGGCCTATCGAGCCCACACCCATGATCGTCACAGCCTTGCGCGAACAACACGAACCCCACACCGCAAGCAGAAGCGCGCTCACCAAGGGTATGGCTACAATCACACCCAACGACACCATCACTCATCCCTTCATTTCGCTCAGTCCATCTGCGTCAAGATGATTGAAATGGTGATACACCTGCAGAACCAAGGCCAATCCGATAGAAACTTCCACTGCCGCCATGGCAAGAATAAACAGAAAGGCGACTTGACCATCAGCCTGCTGCCATCGCGACCCGGCGACTACAAACGCCAAGCCCGCCGCATTGAGCATGACTTCGAGCGACATGAGCATGAAAATCAGGTTACGGCGTACGAGCAGGCCGATCAGTCCCAGGGAGAACAGGACCCCTGCGAGTAGCAGCCCATCCCTCATGGGTAATTCGAGCATTTCGACTCTCCTCACTCCGAGTGGTCCGACATCCTAAGTGGTACGCGCCCACCAAACCTGCGAGCAACAAGATGGAAGCAAGTTCGACGCCGATCATATAGGGTCCAAACAACACGATACCCACCTGTTTGGGATCCACCATCCCCTCTCCGATATGAGTATCGCCGCCTGGCACAATCAGATAGATCACTTCAGACAGCAATGCGCCCGCCAGAAGCGTAGGACCGAGCCAGATACGTGGAGTCAACCACGCTTTCTCCAGTGAAATAGCCTGCATGCCAATGTTCAGCATCATGACCACGAATACGAACAACACCATGATGGCTCCTGCATAAATAATGACCTCAAGCGCGGCCACGAATGGAGCGCCGATCGCGTAAAACACCACCGCGACCGCCAGCAGCGACACTATGAAATACAGCAATGAATGGACGATGTTCAGCCCTGTCAACATGAGCAGAGTGGCGATAACGGCTACGGCCCCTGCGAAATAGAAAGCCATAACCATACGCACCTCAGGGCAGCAGGCTGTGAAGATCGATCGGCTCGGCCTCGTGTGCGGCTTGCCCCTTGTCCTTCCCACCAATCTGAACTCCCGCCACGCGCCAGAAGTTATAGTCGGGATATTTGCCAGGTCCGTTGATCAGCAGGTCTTCCTTTTCATACACGAGGTTCTGGCGGTAAAATTCGCCCATTTCGAAATCGGGCGTCAATTGAATGGCATAGGTGGGACAGGCCTCCTCGCAATACCCGCAGAAAATGCAACGGGAAAAATTGATGCGGAAGAACTCAGGATAGCGACGTCCGTTCTCGTCTTCCGTCGCTTGGAGCGCTATACAGCCGACCGGACAGGCGACCGAGCATAGGTAGCATGCGACGCATCGCTCGCCACCATCTGGATCGCGCGCCAGGATAATTCTGCCGCGATAGCGCGGGGCCAGGTATGGTTTTTCTTCCGGATACTGTACCGTCACCCTCTTCCGAAAGGTGTGCAGGAACACGTACCAGATTGATTTAAGGAAACTCAGCATGGACTATGTCCACACGAGCACCAACGCACCGGTCACCAGCAGATTGGCCAGTGCCAAGGGCAACATAATCTTCCACCCCCAGGACATGAGCTGATCGAACCGTGGCCGAGGCAGTGAGGCTCGCAGCAAAATAAAGAAGGCGATGAAGCATGACGTTTTAAGCACAAACCAGACGATGGAGGGTAGCACCGGGCCGAGCCACCCTCCAAAGAACAGTACCGTAATCATGGCAGAAATCAGCGTCACTCCCAGATACTCGCCGATGAAGAACATGCCGAACTTCATGCCGGAGTATTCAGCGTGATAGCCGGCAACGAGTTCGCTCTCCGCTTCAGGCAGGTCGAAGGGGGTGCGGCGCAATTCGGCCAAGCCGGCTATGAGAAACAAGACGAAACCAAGAAATTGTGGGATGACAAACCAACGTTCCCTCTGCGCTTCAACAATGGCAGGAAGGCTAAACGATCCGGCGAGAAGCACGACACCCATTAAGGAAAGACCCATAAAGACTTCATAGCTGATCATCTGGGCCGCCGCACGCATTCCGCCTAGTAGCGCATACTTGTTGTTAGAAGACCAGCCGGCGAGCACCACGCTATACACACCGAGCGACGACAAGGCGAGAACAAACAAGAGCCCGATATTGAGGTCGCTGACGATAATTCCCGGGGCCACAGGAAGCATGGCAAACGACAGCAATGCCGTCAGCATTACGATGGCTGGAGCGAGAATAAATACGGGTTTATCCGCGAACGGCGGAATCCAATCTTCCTTCATGAAAAGCTTGATGCCATCTGCTACCACCTGGAGCAACCCGAAGCGTCCGACGCGATTTGGACCATACCGGTCCTGTAACAAGGCGAGCAACCTTCGTTCGAACCAGACAAGACCGACGGCCGTGGCGAGTGCGACGAAGAAAATCCCGAGGGTTGAAAGCAGGGGATAAGGGCTCGTCATGGGATCTTCACGATCCTCCCCCATGCAGGCAAATCCAATCCGGTGATCGGAGGTATTCCTGCAGGCAAACCGGCTAGCCCGCACGGGAGGTCTGGCCGGATATGAACGGGTAACCGAAACGGAACGCCGGCACACTCTACTTCAACCTCCTCACCCTCCCTATAGTCGCGGACATTCACCGCGACATGCGCGCTCATAGCGAGTTCTGCAATCCCTTTTGCGGAACGGCTTAACTCATCCGAACCGAAAATAAACTGCATCGGAACCAGCAGCCATTCATCCTTCCGAGGCTCAAAGGCCGGTGGAATGGCACTGAAATAGATTGGATGGTGAGCCTGTGTGGGTTCGAACATCCGCACTCCAGGGTCCCCCCCGCGCAGAGGACCGCCGATTTCCTTCTGATACGCATTGGTGGCCTGAATAGAGTTCCAGCCGGGTGACCAGACAAACGGAATGAGTGCTCCTGGCGGGTGCTTCGGCGCACCTTCCATGGAAAACGACAAGGGGGAGTCAGAATCCTCCATGGGTTTGGGCTCCGAAACATTGATGTTGGCCGACACAGCTGTGCGTCCGCTCGCTCGGTGCGAGGAGCGCGGAATTTTGGCGCCGGCAATACGGAATTGTGCCGATGGAGCGGCATCGCGTGCTGGAGCGAATTGCGGGAAGACCGTCACCATCGCAGCAAGCACCTCATCGAGACTGGTCCAGACATCCTCTCCCAGCCATCGCCAACTAGCCCGAATCGAGTCCGACGGCGTCATAGCTTGAAAAAACCGCTGGGCACGTCCCTCACTGCTGATAAATGTGCCGACTGATTCTGCAAACGTGCCGGCAGGCAGCATCAGCTCAGCTTTGGGTGATACCGCATTGAAGAGGTGATCAAGCGCAATCACATGCGGTGTTGCGCGGAGAAATGCATCGACATCGGCGCGAGGGGCTCGTTGATAGAGATCGTTCTCCAGTACGATCAGCGTGTCGACATCGCCATTCTGAGCCGCTTGAAATGCCGCGCTTAGTGGATTCCCTCCCATGAGGCTCGCGCCTATGGTATTGCATTCGGGCACGGTAAAACTGAGCTTGCTCCCCGCAGCCCTCGCCACATTTGCGGCTGCATGGATGACGGACTCGCTATGGCAGCTCACGCCTGAAATCACCAATGGGTTCTTTGCGTGTTTGAGGGCACGAGCAATCTCAGATGCCAAAGGGAAATCTCCTTGCGAAGGGGCACATGGGTCAAGCAGATGCGCCACCGCAAAGCCCAATCGTGCGATATCGTCGGGCGCCGCATGGAAGGTAGCTGTGGCGATTTCATCGAGACGCGTCGCATGCGTCGTTGCAAGAAACAGCGGGCCTTTCCTCTCTTGAACGGCATCGCGAATGCCAAGGTCCATCCATAGGGGGATCTTCAACCCCCGTGCCATCTCGATAGGCTGCTGGCGTATCGATTGACGCAACGCAAGGGCCATTCTCGGAGCGACATTGATCACATCCTCACCCAGAACAAATACGGCATCGCACTCCTCTACCTCATGCAGCGTGGGAGTCCTTAGAGAACCGTGACGAAGCAGTTCGATCATGAGCGCGACCTGCTTTGCTTCACTGTCGCTTATACCAGAGTAGAACCGGTCCGAACCGACCAAGGTGCACAATGCAAAATTGGATTCCAATGATGCGCGTGGTGAGCCGATGCCGATCACTCTGCCTGCGGCGACCATGTTCCGGAGCTGCCGGCTGGCTGTATCGGCACTTATCGTCTTGCCTTTCAGGAGTGGTTGGCGAATACGATGGTCACTATTAACGAACTCGTAGCCAAATCTCCCACGATCACAAAGAAAATATCCGTTGACGTCGTGGTTATAGCGATTGACGATTCGCCGCAGAGTACCAGAGTGCTCACCGACATCCGTATTGCAGCCAAGCCCGCAATGCACGCAAATCGAAGGAGCAAACTGCTGATCCCACTTACGCGTGTAATGCCGCTTCAGAGTTTTATCGGTAAATACTCCCGTCGGGCAGATCTCGATGAGGTTGCCACTGAACTCATTTTCCAGCACCCCATCTGTATGGCGGCCGAAGAAGACCGTATTTCTCAACGCAAAGGCATTCAAGTCTCGGCCACCTGCGTAGTCGCGATAATACCGGACACAGCGGTAACATTGGATACACCGGTTCATCTCATGATTGACCAACGGGCCGAGATTTTGATTGCGAAATGTACGCTTGTCGTACTCGTAGCTCCGGTAATCGTGACCTGTCATCACCGTCATGTCCTGGAGATGACACTCGCCTCCTTCATCGCACACCGGGCAGTCATGTGGATGATGAATCATTAATCCCTCAATGATGGCAGCGCGGAAAGCCACCGCTTCCGGATCACCGATGGAGATGCGTGTACCGTCGGCGGCAGGCGTCATGCAGGCCATCACAATTTTTCCATGCGCGTCGTGGTCATCCTTGAACTGCTTGACGGCGCACTGCCGGCATGCCCCAACAGATCCCAGCGCGGGATGCCAACAAAAATAGGGCAGATTCAGCCCTGCGGAGAGACACCCATGAAGCAGATTCTCTTCCGTATTCATGTCGTATGAGGTTCCGTCGACGTACACCATCGCCACCGTTATCTCCATGGACAGCGTTTGTTCACAATGTGCCCCTCGAAGTCATCACGGAAGTATTTCAATGCGCTTTGCAACGGCTCTGCAGCGCCCGGTGCCAGAGCACAAAATGTGGCGCCGGGGCTCCACATTTTGGCGTGAGCGGCCAGTTTATCCAGATCGCCTGGTTGCCCTCGCCCGTCCTCCATGGCCTTCAGAATCTTCTCTACCCATCCCAGCCCGCTCCAGCATGGGGTACACCAGCCACAGGATTCCTGTGCGAAAAAGCGCATCAGATTCCATGTCATCCCCACGGGACAGGTCTGATCATCTAGCACGATCATGGTGCCGGTCCCCATACGGCTGCCGATCTTCGTCATGGCGATAAAGTCCATGGGCGTGTCCAAATGCTCTTCTGTCACAAAATCGGTTGACGCACCTCCCGGAAGTAGGCCACGAAACCTCACCCCTTCACGCATCCCTCCGGCGTGCTCTTCAAGGATTTCTCGAATCGTCGTCCCCATGGGCAGCTCCCATAGTCCAGGACGCTTCACCTTCCCGCTCGCTCCAAATAACTTCGTTCCGCCATCTTGTGTACGGCCCAAGCCACGAAACCATGCCGCACCATGAGTCATGATGTGGGGCACACAGCACAGTGTCTCGACATTATTCACCACGGTGGGTCGGCCGAAGAGACCGACTACTGGAGGAAATGGCGGCTTGGACCTCGGATTGGCACGCTTGCCCTCCAGCGCATTCAGCAGCCCAGTTTCCTCACCGCACATATATCGCCCGCCGCTCAGATGCAGGTGTAATTCCAGACTATAGTCGGAACCCAGAATATTCTTCCCGAGATAACGCGCATGGGATGCTTCCTTAATCGCATGCGAAAGCCGCTCAGCCGCCAGCACGTACTCGCCCCGCAGAAAGATGTAGGCCACGTCAGCTTCAATGGCGAACCCCGCGATGAGCATGCCTT
>DATDFW010000277.1:0-5325 GCA_036522375.1 Nitrospiraceae bacterium | reverse complement strand
GATTTTGTGGCTGACCAAGTGATGGAGCGATTCAAGATAAAGACCAGGATCGATCTCCGCACTTCCAATGTGGTCCCTCAAGCCAACTTCTATTACCTCGCCTTGATCGAAGCAGAGAGAGAAGTGATCGACGAGGTACAGCCGGTCATCAATAGACAAGGGATCGGGTTCAAAGGCTTCCTTCATGCTGAGTTTGCCCACCGCGTCGGAGAACATTTTTACCAGAAGACGGGGGTTCGTATGAAGCTGACCGGCATCAGTGGTCGAAACCTAAAAAGCAAGCCTGATGATTTCGAACAGGAAGTGCTTCGGATGTTCCGTGACCCGCGTCATCCGAAGGGCCAGAGTTATGCTCGCAATACCACGTTCGATGGAAGACCGGTGCTACGTATGATTGATCCCGAGTATGCAGAGAGCTCCTGTCTGAGCTGCCATGGTGAGCCTAAGGGCGAGCGGGACATCATGGGGATGAAAAAGGAAGGCTGGAAGAAAGGGGACTTTGCCGGGGCGATCAGTTTAGTTGTTCCATTGAGGTAATGAAAAATGGCGATTTGTGAGAATACCTGTGCAGTAATACATAACTAACCAAAGGGAAATACCGATGAGCAAGATCGTTGTCGTGGATGATTCTTACGCTGATGTTCAGATGATCGAAGGTTTTTTGAAGGGGGCGAACTATACGGTCACATCCTTTCCGAACAGTGACAAGCTGGAAGAAAAGGTGGCCGTCGCGAAGCCGGATTTGATCGTATTGGATGTGGTCATGCCTGGGCGTAACGGCTTTCAGACCTGCCGCGATCTCAAGGCCGATGAACGATTCAAGGACATTCCGATCATTCTCTGTACATCCAAGGACAATGAAAGCGATAAGTTTTGGGGGGCACAACAAGGAGCGAACGGCTATATCACCAAGCCATTTAAGCCAGAAGACCTGCTGGCCACCATCAGGAAGGCGCTGGGCTAACGCTGTGGATTCCGCACATCCCTTTAATGCCGCAGATCGTGCCATGATTGCGGAGGCGACTTCCTCATTAGGATCCAATCAGACTCAGGCGGCTAGGTCATCGACCATGCGTGCCGCAATCATTTCTTTGGGTGGAGAGCTATTTACAATCGATCTAAAAAACGTACGAGAAGTGTTTGTCGTCGAATCCATTACTCCGGTTCCCGGAATGCCATCCGGTTTGGTGGGGGTCACGAATCTCCGAGGCACGGTGATTCCCTTGCTCGATCTGCGGCCGATGTTTGCCGTTAGCTCGGACGCGACGTTACGGTATGCCGTGGTGGTGCAACACCGAAATTGGCAGGTCGGTATCTTGGTCGATACGGTTCCAGAAATTCGTATCCTTTCCAAGGACCAGTTTTTTCCTGCCCCGACAGGCACGGGGGAAGGTGCAGTTCCCTTCGTTTCGACCGTCGTCAAGTTGGAGGATAAGCTCCGAGGCGTCTTGGAAACATCAATGATGCTTTCATATTTCGAGAGGATGAGCTGACAAGGGGACAACCATCAGAAATTTCACGCAATCAAGGACACGATTGGAGAGAAGGAGGATGCGATGGCAAAGGTAGCCAAGACTGTAAGTACAGGAGTCAGAGGGGGATTCGACGATCTCAAGACTCGGACAAAGCTGATCTCGAGCTATGGTGTCGTCAGCGTCATCATCATTGTTGTGGCGATCTCCGGCGTGCTGACGCTGCGGCAGTTGAGCGACATGTCGCAAGAGGTCTACGTTCGCTATACGATCCCACTGGCGAATTTCGCTGAGATGAGTACTGCATTAACGCACCATCATCAGGTCTTGACCGGGATTGTCAATGTCACGAACCAAGATGATTTTGCAAAGGAAGTCACGAGGTTGTCATCGTTTCGCGCTAAGACGAATCAGGTGATCGGCGACTATGGAAATACTGTGCTCCGCGTCTCTCGATCGGGCCGTGATGAGGCAAAGGACTTGGCCATATTAAAACCGGTCATTGAACAATACTTCCAGGCTGCCGATGGGGCTCTGAGCGCGCTCGGCGATAGTTTTGGAAAGAACCTGCCGCCGGCACAGGCTGAGCACATGCGAAACCTCGGCGTCTTGGCCTTGACGGTAAATTTACAGCCGACATTCGAGAGGGTCATCGAGCACACCCGTAACCAGATACTGGATTTGCAGGATGTGGCGAAGGATCTCAACGAGGATGCGCAAACTGCTGGTTTTATCGGAACGTTGGTCCTCGTCCTCGGCGGACTCATCGCGGTAGTTCTCGGAATCGCCATCGCGTATTGGGTCGTCACGTTCTTCTCGAAGAACCTGATCCATATCGCGGAGGTCGCCCAGATGGCCGCCAGCGGCAATTATAAAGTCCGAGCCAGGATCGAGTCTAAGGACGAACTCGGAAAAGTAGCTACATCATTCAATTCCATGTTGGACTACATTACGACGGCCCTCGCGAAGGCGGAAGGTGAACGTGACGAATTGCAAAAGCGGTTGATGGACTTTTTGGTCTTGGTCTCGGAGGTCGGAAAGGGAGACCTGACGAAGCGCGGTGAGGTGACGGCCGACATGTTCGGAAATCTCGCGGACGGGTTCAATCTCATGATTGACCGGTTCGGACAGTTGCTCCAACAGGTTAGAAATTCAGCTGAACGTGTGAATCGGTCGGCTGGGACCCTCCGAGACAGCGCAGGACAGATGGCTGGCACGGCAAAACACCAGGCGGATGAATCCACGAAAACATTGAGCGCGGTCGACCAGTTGGCCCTGGCTATGCGCCAGGTCTCAGCAACCGCTGGTGCCTCGTCTGAGTCTGCCAAACAAGTGCTGGAGGCAACGGAGCGTGGTCGCGAGGCCGTGCAAGCAACTGTGCAGGACATGCAAGGCATCCGGACCACAGTGCAACGGATGTCCAAGCAGGTCAAGGCACTTGGAGACCGGTCGGTTGAAATTTCGCAGATCGTGTCGACGATTCGAGACATCGCCAATCAGACCAACCTGCTCGCGCTGAACGCGGCCATCGAGGCAGCCGGTGCAGGGGAAGCCGGTGCTCGATTTGCCGTCGTCGCCGATCAGGTCAGAAAATTGGCCGAAAGTTCGACACAAGCCACCAGGGACATCGCTGACCTCGTGACTGTCATTCAGACTGAAACACAAGACGCGGTCGTGTCCATGGAGGAGGAAACGCGTGCCGTGGAAGCCGGATCGGCCTCCGCGGTGCGAACGGGTGAAGTGTTCAGCCAAATTTCAGGGATCGCTCAGCGTTCGGCTGAGCTGGCACAGACTATCGCCAGTGCCGCGGTGAACCAAACCGTTTCGACGGATCAAGTAAGTCGCTCAATCAAGGAATTTGCCGGCGGTGCTGTCTCGACGCAAAAAGCGACGGACTCAACACGTGCGACCGTCGAAGACCTGGCAACGCTCGCCGAAGGACTGACGGTCTCTGTCGCCAAATTCAAATTGGCTTAGTCTGGATTATTCATGAATGCCGACGCGAGGCGTTTGAGATTGCAGCCCGCTGATCTTCGCGCAAGTAAGGCCGGTGGAGGTGCGCATGCGGTTCTTGAAGAGGTCGAACAAGAAAAAAAGCCCATGTGAGAGGGCCGGTTCGTATAGCAGGTATTCACGAATAGTCCGGGCTAAAAACATCGTAACGAACGTAGTGACAACTCGTCCTGAGCCAGGGGATGAAAGGATGCAATTATGATATCTGCTATGACCAGTATGAAGAAGTTACTGCCGACCCTTCTCTCTCTTGCCATGTTGGCAGGGTGGACGGCTCTGTTCGTGCACGATGCAGGTGCACAAGCTCCAGCATCGCTGACAGCTACTGCAGAAGCGCCAAAGATCGATACTGGTGATACGGCTTGGGTCTTGACCTCGACCGCGTTGGTATTGCTTATGACTGCGCCGGGTCTAGCGCTGTTCTATGGGGGGATGTCGCGTTCCAAGAATGCGTTGGGCACGGTTATGCAGAGCTTCATTGTCCTCGCTCTGATCAGCATCCAGTGGTTGCTCTGGGGGTACTCCCTCGCCTTTGGCCCAGACATTGGCGGCATCATAGGTGGGTTTGATTGGTTGGGCCTTAACGGGGTTGGACTGGAACCGAATCCCAATTATGCGGCCACCATACCGCACCAGACCTTCATGCTCTTCCAGATGATGTTTGCGGTGATCACGCCGGCGCTGATTACCGGCGCATATGCCGAACGGGTCAAATTCAGTAGTTTTATCCTGTTCACGTTGCTGTGGGCGACATTCATCTACGATCCGCTCGCGCACTGGGTGTGGGGAGTCGGGGGATGGCTCAGAAACCTCGGGGCATTGGACTTCGCTGGCGGGACGGTCGTTCATATCAGTGCAGGCATGGCCGGGTTGGCGTGCGCCATTATGTTCAGAAAGCGATTAGGACATGGCAAGGAGCCGATGCCCGCGCATAATTTGCCCATGACCCTGACGGGTGCGTCCTTACTCTGGTTTGGATGGTTTGGGTTTAACGCCGGCAGCGCATTAGGTGCTGGGGCTCTGGCAACCAGCACATTTACCGCCACCAATACATCGACGGCTGCCGCAGCATTGGCCTGGATGGCCGCGGAGTGGATGTATCGAGGTAAACCGTCGGCCTTGGGTGCCGCTACAGGGGCGGTGGCGGGAATGGTAGCCATCACGCCTGCGTCGGGGTTCGTCGGTCCGATCTCGGCGATTTGGATCGGGATGGGAGCGGGTGTGTTCTGTTACATGGCTGTCATGTTGAAGCCCTTGTTCGGCTACGATGACGCTCTCGATGCGGTGGGGGTACACGCAGTCGGGGGTATTTGGGGTGTGCTGGCGACTGGTCTCTTTGCATCAAAGGCAGTAAATGCGGCAGGGGCTGATGGACTGTTCTTCGGTAATCCGGCACAGTTGGGTATTCAAGCGATGGCTCTACTAGTTACCATAGTCTTCGTGTTTGTCGGGACCTTAGTCATTCTGGCGGTGGTCGCTTCTATCACGGGTCTGCGTGTGACTGAAGAAGAAGAGCAAACAGGTCTGGATATCAGTCAACATGATGAAAAGGCCTACTCGTGAGACAAAGATGATCGAGTGAAGGTGGGTATGGAGCCGAGAGGTGTTAAGTGGGATATCTCTAACCATCGCGCTCATGATGCTGTGAGCCATGACGGTCTTCACAGTGTCATTCACGATGGGCTAGGTAGTATGACTTGGGAAGCGCGCATGGTCCTCACCTCGACTGCGCTTGTCCTGCCTATGACGAAGCTGGGGTTGCGCATTTCCATGGCTGACTGGTCCAGAGCTAGCAATTCTTGGGTCTGATCAGGCAAGCATCGTTATGCTTGCCTGATCG
>DATDFW010000276.1:0-3674 GCA_036522375.1 Nitrospiraceae bacterium | reverse complement strand
AGTAGGTGTTCCGCGCATCCTGTTCCCTCAGATATTGGCAAGGCCTTGCGTGTGAAGTGCTAACGAGTTGCGGCCGTTCGCTTGGGAACTGTTCGGCCTTCTTCTAAGTCCTGGAGGTCGGACCAGGCAGTGAGATCGGTGCGGGACGGATCGACGGCGTCTCTGAGCTTGTTAAAGTATTCCTGCTTCTTTCCGGTGCTTGGGCGGCGAGTCAGCATCATCAGGTTCCATGTTTGCAACTCGCCTGGAGGATGAGCGTTCGCCTTTTGTGTGAACCATTTCGCTACTGCGTCCTCTGATGGATTGGCTTTGACGGCTGCGGTGAATTCCTTGTGCGTAATCCCGGCAAATTTCAGGAGCCGCTCGTCCATGGGACAGGGATAGATGTATTCGCCCTCAGTACCGGCGAGCACGGCCCGGCATTTGTCGATCATGCGCGCGAGATGGACGTAGCCCTCCATCTTCACGCGCATGCTGCGAGGGAAACTCTTCCTCAGATCCATGATTAGATCAGCTTGTGATTCGTGAAGGTCAGGTTCTTCACGATCACTTCCCCATGTTCGTATGAGATGATGCGGCGGGTGGCCGGCAAATCCGATGATCCGACGCGCACATGGGTGTCGTTGATGCATTCCACGTTGGTCAGCTTTCCGTCGATGGGTGAGTAGTAATACACGCTGTACTTCGTCGTCAGAAATTTCTGGTCTTGAGTCACCGCGCTCTCTTCCACGTTAATCGTAAAGGCTATGGGGGTCATGCCTGGATGCGCCATTGTACGATTGATCTGGGTAATGCGAGTGTCTTTAAGGCGGTAAAACGAGTTCGACCCGTGGATGATCAGTTTCGTGCCGAACGGGTGTCCGTCTTCTTCCATCGTCAGTGTATATTTGCCGTCTGACTCGTTGAAGGTTCTCGCGCCACGGTGGACTGCAATCATACCGAGCTGTTCTTGTACCCACTTCTGTACCTCGGCATCGCCCAGTTGGACCGACACTTCACGGGGGCCTTTCACCATGACCGGTCCGCCGGTTTCCTCCCCGTTCACATTCACGGTCAGGTCGGCGGTGAACCCTTTAAAGTCTTTCTGCCAGCGAGCGGTCTTTTCGAAGGCTTGTTGAAGCATCTCGCGGGCTTTCGGATCATCGGCGATCGTGGTCTCTCCTTCTTTCCGTTGATGTTGTTCCATGTGAATAGTCTCCTTTACGATTTCAATGAAAAAGGAATTATACGCTTGACCCGAAATGTGCCACAAGCGCTCTCAGTCCGCATAGCGGACACGAATTTAGGTTTGGCTGGACATGTCATTCGAGGTTCCAGGTTCCGGATACATCGAGTCCTCGTCTGTTTCACTCTCCCACTGTCTCGAGCCGTTGCCGTAAGACTCATATAGACTATAGAAAACATTGAACATTCCGAGTATACTGCGCCCCGCGGGTCTTATGCCCACATAGAATGAAAGGACGGACATGGAACGACGGGCCGCATCCCATACCGAAGAAGAAGAGATGAACCATCGTCGTCGGTTATTGAATGCCGCCAAGAAGGGCGATCAGAAGGCTATCAGCAAGCTCTTAGAGCTCTATCAAGTGCGGATCTACAGCGGTGACATGGTGACGAAAATGAATAGAACATCCGCGACGCACAAACTTCAGGCTCAGCTTGCTGAAGGGAGACCTGTGAAGGGTGGGTCGGGGAGCCATGGTAAGAGGACAGCGCCTGTGAAGCCCGCTCCCGAGAAACGTGCAACTGCGAAAGCTGCGACACGTGTTGCCAAATCGAAGACACAGGTCAAGACAAAAGCAAAACCAAAACCAAAACACAAGACGAAGGCTCGACCAGCTAAGGCCGCAACAAAGAAACACAAGAAGTAGCCATACTGCGACTATTGTACGGCTACTCGTAGACCTCCTCCCGCCAGTTGTGCAGCGATCTCTTCCGCTTGTTCCAGACCACCCGCGAATACGATAGCTTCTCCATCATGGTCGATTTTCCATGCCAGTTCAAAGGCTTTTGTGGAGTTCATGCCCGGAATGTATTGGCAAAAGAGCGCAATGACTTGCTCATACGTATGACATTCGCAGTTGAATACGATCACACGCGCATTGAGATCAGCACTGGTGTCGATGCTGGTAGTCTCTGTCGGCACCGGAGGTGCAAAGGGAGTGTTTATACCGGCCATGGAAATAAATTCTAGCAGACTTGGCTCAATCTTTTAATAGCCTACCCGGACAAGCAGATGGTTGGTTCTCGGCCAATTTTCTCGGATACAGGTTTGCACATACAGTGTGAAATGCGAAACGGAGTCTGTGACCGGTTGGAGATGATGTGCGAGCGCCAGCGTCTGGGTATAGACGAGTGAGGCAGAGGTCTTCACGAGAGCGAGTCCATATTCAAAGTGGTATCCCTCCTCAAGGGTCAGGCTACTGTTCGATAATCCTCTCACCCTGTCGACATCATACGCATGCCGTCGGAACGAGTCGTCCATGAGGCGCAGAAGTGCGGCAGGGCCTGGCACGAGACTGTTTCCGATGCGAAGAGTGTGAGAGGGCTCAAATAGCCCACGTTGGAACCGACGGTCTCGGCAAAGCGCGTTATGGAAACGGGCTCGCCAAACAGGATCGTGAAGGTCCCGATCGATGGTTATTGCTACGGCCAAGGGGATTGGTCCACTCACGTTATAGCCTTGCACGAGACGTCCGGATTGTATGAGATCAGGGAAGCTCATGCCCATGCGGTCTTGAAAGGCAGTTATCCCGGACATAGGGGTCAACTGCAGTGCCATGAAGTCGCGAAAATGGACGACAGCAAAACGAGTCAGGAGCCGTGCCATGGTATCGGGGTGGCAGAGATGAAAGGGATAGAACAGTGCGTGGGGTGCTTGGGATCGATTCATCGACAAAGTTTCAAGGTCGTATGAGCCTTTAACATCCATCTGCTGCGGTGATAAGCCTCCGGCCTTAACTGTGGCGTCCCAATCAAATGAAATTCATAATTCAAAATATATTCTGAATTATTAATGAAGTACATTATAAACATGATGTTTAGCTTGAATCTGTCGTGTTAGTGATGGTCTTTTTGAGCATCCTGCGTGCCCACAGAGTTCTCCGCAGCCTGCAAGATGGATGAGGGGTGCTACGCTCAAAACCTGATTCCGAATATCTCGCCGTTCCCGTCGGCCTCGTAGGGCATTCGAGTCAGAACTTATCCATATCGATGACTTCCGTGGCCTCCCACAGATTCTTTTGCTCCGCATCCGCCATCTCTTTTACTCGATCTTCCTCCGTCTCTTCACCGAACTGAGGAGCTTGGGTCGGAGCTGTCATTTCCTTTTCGGAGGGAGGGGTTTCTGCCTCTGATGGGGACTTTTGTTGTTTCCGCTTCTTGGCAGGATCCATGTTAACGGGCATGGTAACTCCACTGTGATCCGTAATCAGTTTCCTCCCCACCCTAAGGTGAAGTCAATCGGCATGCTGCCCTGTTAGGGGAAGGTTAAGCCTCAGGCTAAGGCTGAGATGAGGATCCGTACTCAACCTTGACCTCGACCTTAGCCTATGACTTCCACCGCCTGCTAGTACAACCGTCCGGCAATCATGTCCGCCTGAAGACGGCCTCGCGCCGAAAGTTTGCTGCGCTCACCGTCTTCCGCGATCAACTGTTCACCGAGTAACTGTGCA